>NZ_CAKKTL010000094.1:0-18403 GCF_920664355.1 Protofrankia sp. CiP1_Cm_nod2 | reverse complement strand
GGCACCACAGTACGAAGCCAAGAAGGTCAGGAAACTGCCGCCCGTGCCGAAGGTCGATCCCTCCGCGCAGGCGACGCCCGGGCCATGCCGGTCGATATCCGCAATTCCGTCCAGGACAGCAGCCAGGACAGCGCCCGCGACACCGTCCAGGCCGCCGTCCGCAACGCCGTTCAAGGCCTCGGCCACGCCATCCGCCCTCGCACCGGACACCGTCTCGACAATGCCTTGCTCGTTGCCGACGAGAACGCCGTCCACGACACCGTCGGGAACGGTGTCACCGACGAGGACGCCGTCCACGACACCGTCGGGAACTCCGAGCAGAACACAGTCGCCCAACCCGAGCCGGTCCTCAGGGTCGCAGCAAGAAGATGGCATTTTAGGTTGATCAGATCATGCCAGATGTTCGACCGTCTGCCGCGAAGTTACGGTAGTCGATCATAAAACCCATGCGGTGGCCAGATTTTTCAATACCATTCACGCGGTCACGCAGGCAGAGTTCTGCTACCTGGAGTGCCGGTCAAGCAGCGCGGATCCCATCCATGGCCACCCGTACAGGCCATGATCCAGGTTGGTTTGTCGTTGTGTACGCTTTTTGGCCGCGTCAGCATAACAGCGGACAGTCACCACCGGCTGCCACGGGAGCGGAAACCGCTGTTCCCCGCCCGGGGCAGGCCCAGCCATGGCAGATCATCACCACCCCGTGGCCGGGTACGTCTGCCTACCCGTACACCATCGAGAGTGGATCCCGCGCTTTCACATGGCTGCGAGTGTGACCGGCCCGGTATTCGACGGGCTCCGGCCGCGCTATGCGGCAGGGGCCGCGGCAGGTACCGCGTGACCAGCAGGAGCGGGGATTTCCGCCTTACCCGGTCGAGCCGGCGGCGGCGCAGTCGGCGCAGGTGCCGTAGATCTCCAGGGTGTGGGCGACGTCGGTGAAGCCGGCGGCCGCGGCGACGCGGTCGGTCCACGCCTCGATCTCGGGTCCTTCGACCTCGACGGCCCGGCCGCAGCGGCGGCAGACCAGATGATGGTGATGGTTGTCGGTCGCGCAGCGGCGGTAGAGGGTCTCCCCGTCGTCGCGGCGCAGCACGTCGACCTCACCCTGGTCGGCGAGGACCTGCAGATGCCGGTAGACGGTGGTCAGGCCGACAGCCTGCCCCATGTCGCGCAGGTGGGCGTGCAGGTCCTGGGCGCTGGTGAAAGCGTCGATCTCGGCCAGCGCGGCGCAGACGGCGTCTCCCTGGCGGGTGGCCCGGACGGTGGTTCCGCGGCCGAGTATGGCCCGGCGTCCGCCGCCACCCGGCCCGGCACGCGATGGTTCCGCGGCGGACGCGGCCCCCCGGGACGACGCCGTCGGGGCAGGGGCCGCTCGGCTGGATTCGGCGCTGGGCACAGCCTTCACTCTCTCACCGTACGGCGGCCGAGGCCCCGGACGACGGGTCTCTGTCATGGTCAGGGAGACGAAACGGTTTCGGCGCGGGTGTCTCTTCCGTCGCCCGCGCCGCCCGACACCCCTCAGCCGTAGGTGGAAACCGCTGCTGCCACGCCGTTTTTCACCTACGGCTTGCGCGGCCGTAGGTGAAAAACGCTGTCATCGTGACCTGTTCCACCTACGGCTTCCGCGGTGGGGCGGGCAGCGCTGCGGCGTGGCCCGGTCCTCCGGTCGGCGTGGCCCGGTCCTCCGGTCGGTGTGGCCCGGTCCTCCGGTCGGTATGGCGCACGGCATCGTCATCTTCGGCCTGGTGCCGTTCCTGGCTGGCGCAGGTTCCCGATCGGATCCAGCGTGGCCACGGTTGTCCTCGTCGAGCCCGTGCGCGAGACCGCCGAAAACGCTGATATCCGGCAGCATCCAACGGATCGGACGGATCTGGCCACGGTTCCGCCGCCTCTGGATCCGGCCGGATCAGCGTGTCTCCCGGGAGCCGGTCAGCCCGCCGGTATGTGCTGCGGTTCGAAGGTGGGCCGGCCACCCTGGCGGTGGACTGCCCCCCCCCTGGACGTAGGCGGTGAGGAACCTGCTGATACGGCCCACGGCGTCGGTGAGGTCGTCCACGTCCGGCAGCGTGACGATCCGGAAGTGATCGGGCCGCGGCCAGTTGAAACCCGTGCCCTGCACAACCATGATCTTCTCGGTCAGGAGCAGGTCCAGGACGAGCCGTTCGTCGTCGGTGACCGGGTAGACGTCCGGATCGAGCCGCGGGAACGCGTACAGCGCCCCTTTCGGCTTCACGCACGACACGCCCGGAATGTCGTTGAGCAGCTTCCACACCACGTCCCGCTGCTCGCGCAGGCGGCCACCGGGCAGGACGAGGTCGCCCGCGCCGCCGTCGTCCTCGAGCGCGGCCCGCATGGCGAACTGGCCCGGGACGTTGGCGCACAGCCGCATGTTGGCCAGGATGTTGAGCCCCTCGACATAGCTGGACGCGTGCGTGCGCGGGCCCGAGAGCACCATCCAGCCGGAGCGGAAGCCGGCCAGCCGGTACGCCTTGGACAGCCCGTTGAACGTCACGCACACGACGTCCGGAGCGAGGGCCGCGGTGGAGACGTGCTCGGCGTCGTCGTAGAGGATCCGGTCGTAGATCTCGTCCGAGAAGATCATCAGATTGTGCCGGCGGGCGAGTTCGACGATGCCCTCGAGGATCTCGCGGTCGTAGACCGCGCCGGTGGGATTGTTCGGGTTGATCACTACGATCGCGCGGGTGCGCGTGGTGATCCTGCTGGCCAGAGCGTCGAGGTCCGGCATCCAACCCGCCGACTCGTCGCACAGGTAGTGGACGGGCCGCCCGCCGCACAGGCTGACCACGGCTGTCCACAGCGGGTAGTCCGGCGCCGGGAGCAGCACCTCGTCGCCGTCGTTGAGCAGCGCCTGCAGCGACATCATGATCAGTTCTGAGACGCCGTTGCCGAGGTAGACCCCGTCGGGGTCGATACCGGTGATGCCCTTCCCGTTCGCGTACCGGACCGCGGCCGTGCGGGCGGAGAGCAGGCCCTTGGAATCGCTGTAGCCCTGTGCCTCGGCGAGGCCGTTCACCACTGCCTCAAGGACCGCCGGCGGCGCGTGGAACCCGAACGGCGCCGGGTTGCCGATGTTCAGTTTGAGGATGCGCTGACCAGCGGCTTCCAGCTTCGTCGCCTGGTCCAGGACGGGGCCCCGGACGTCGTAACAGACGCCGGTGAGCTTGTCGGACTGGGTGAACTCCATGAACCAAGAGTAGGTGCAGCGTCCACCGGGTTTTCTCGCCCATGACGAGTGGGCCACGCTTTTCGGAACCTCGGGCACGCACAGTGCAGGACCAGCGGCCAACGGCGATACGATCATGTTTGTGGTGTGTCGCTGGCGGGCGGGCTTTCCGGGCCATGCGGGTTTCCTGGTCATGATGGGTTGAAGGCGGGATGGCCGGGTGTTTGCGGGATCCGGTCCCGTCGGGTCCGGGTGCTCCGGAAACCGGTCCCGATGGCCGGGATCCCGACGCTCCGGAAGGCTTTCGGCCTGGCAGGCCCGCGGGCCCGCAAGCCCGCCTGGTCGCCGGACGCGGTGGGCCATTCGGCGCGGACCGCTCGCGGTTGTGGGCCCCGTGCCCAGCCGTGATGCCCGGCCACGGCGTCCAGAGGATCATTTTCGATACCGGCCGTGTTCGAGGATGGCTGGCTCCCGGACATCTGGGCGGCTATTCGGCGCGGTGCTGTGACAGCTGCTGCCGCGGCCGCTGGTGTGACAGGTGCTGCGGGCCGCCGCCGTGGTAGGTGATGCGCAGCTTCTCCGGGGTGAGGGTGGCCGCCGCTGGTCCGGAGCCGAACTGGCGGCGGTTGAGCAGCCAGACGCTGTCGCAGGTCAGATGGGCCAGCGCGAGATCGTGCGTGGACATCATGACGCTGGTGCCGGCCGAGCGCACGGCTGCCAGCGCGGACAGCAACGCCTGCTGGGACAGGACGTCCACGCCGTCGAACGGCTCGTCGAGCAGCAGCAGACGTGGCTGCTGGGCGATGGCACGGGCGAGGAGCACCCGCTGGCGTTGCCCGCCGGGCAGCGTCTCGAACCGCTCCCCGGCATGCTGGGCGAGCCCGACCGTTTCCAGGGCGCGTGCCGCGATGGCCCGGTCCGTGCGGGTGGGCCGCCGCACCCAGCCGAGCGAGCGGTAACGACCCATGAGGACGGCCTGGGCGACGGTCACCCGCGGGTCGGGCCCGAGCGCGTCGACCTGCGGGACGTAGGCGACCCGGCGGCGGGCCTGCATCGGTGGGCAGCCGAGTACCGTCACCGATCCGCTCACCACCGGGGCAAGCCCGAGCAGCGCTTTCATCAGCGTCGACTTCCCGGCGCCGTCCGGGCCGATGACGGCCACGGTGCGGCCGGCTTCGACCGTTCCGTGGACGTTCTCCAGAACCGGGATCCGGCCGTAGGCGACCGTCGCCCGGTCGAGAACCACGGCCGGGAACGTTCCGCATCCTCGCCTTTCATCCGGTCCGGCCGGTGAATCGGATATGACCCGCGGATCCGACGCGGCCGGACCGATGGGGCTGTCAGGCCGGGCTGGCCACCAGGCGGCCGTGACCACGTCCTGCTCCGCGGGGCCCACCGGCCATACGGCTGATTTCCTGAATGTGGAGCTCGACAACCACCGCGTTGCCTCGGTCATGTTCCGAGACGGTACGACCACCGGACGCGTCCGGCATTGCGGATTGCGTCCCCACCAGTCATCTCACCCGCACAGGCTGATGCGGTCCACGCGGGCACGAACGGCCACGGACCCGCCGCCACGGCCCCGGACTGTGATACCGACCGTATCCAAAAAGGTCATGACAGCGGATATTCGTGACGGCTGGGTGCGGATTCGGCGTCGATCGTCGTGGGTGACGGTCATGATGTGCGGTAGATGATGCTGACCCGTCGGTTCTGGCCACGGCCCGCGGCGTTCTCCGAGCCGTCCGGGTTGGTGTTCGGCGCGACCGGGCTGGCGGCGCCGTGCCCGGTCGCCGAGACGAGGACGCCGGGCGGAGTCTTCGGACGCAGCAGGTTCGCGACGGCGTCCGCCCGTCGCTGGGACAGGATCACGTTGTACGCGGGCGTACCGATGCTGTCGGTGTAGCCGTTGACGATGACCGTGCCGGTCGCCCTGACGAGCTGTGCCGCGATGCCGGCCAGCTGTTCGCGGGCCGCCTCGGTCAGGTTGGCCGAGTCGAACGCGAAGAGCACGTCCGAGCTGATCGTCACGACCACGCCCGCACCGTCACGCCGCTCGGTGCGCAGTGCGACGACGGACCGTTCGATGTCGATCGGCTGGATCGCCGCCGCCGGATCGATCTCCCGGATCGACTCGGTGATCGCCTGGTCGGTCACCGTGGGTGGAGCTGTCGAGGCGTCCGTCGCGGCGTGGGCCGCCGGCGCGCACAGCCACGACAGCACAGCGGTGACCAGCGCCGACACGGCCACGCCGAGACGGGCCGGCACGGGCCTGGCCGGCGCGGGACCGGGCCGTGCGGGGCTGGCCGGCACGGTCGGCGTCCGCACGGGGATCACCGGCCGACCGGGACGTCGTCGAACAGCAGCCGGTCGTCGGCGTAGACGTCGAGTGCCCGTACGTCCGCGGGCGGTGCGGCAAAGGTGTACGAGGCGCTGACCGGGGTGTTGTTGACGGTCTTCGTCCTGGGGCCGCTGGCACCGAGCTCGACGTTGCGGCTGTCCTGGACGACGAGGTAGCGCTTCAGGTTGACGCTGTCGACCAGGGTCACCGCGGGGCTGTGCCCGTCGAACATGTCGAAGACCGAGATCTCCTTCTCCCGCGGGACGCCGGTGTATCTCGGCGTCCACAGCAGGGTGAGCGTGCTCAGCCGCCCGTCCGCCTTCAGGCCGACCAGGCCGGCCTCGACCGTCCCCGAGATGCTGCCGGGCGCGCGGAAGCCGGCCGTCCGGCTGGCCACCGGGACATCTGCGGAAGCCACCTGGCCCGTCTGGGCCGTACTGGCGGGCCCGGGGGCCGCCGTGCCGCCGGCTGCGGGTGTACCGGGCGAGCCGGACGAGCCGGAGCAGCCCATGGCGAACAGCGTGATGACGCCGATCAGGATGGTGAAGGTGGTGACCGGCGTCAGCCGGGTTCTCATCCGGTGGAGCATCCGGGACCTCCCGCATGGATGCGACGACTGTGCGCGATCCCGATTATGCGGACAGACCTGGGCCCACGGCCCGTCGACGGTCAGCCTGTGGACAACCGGCCCGTTGACGGCCGGCTCTGTGGACAACCGGCCCGTTGACGGCCGGCGGCCGCGGTGCCGGGCAGGCCGGCCCGGCCGCAGAGGCGTTCGTAGGGCAGTGTCAGCAGAGTGTGACGGGCTCCGGCGATCACGGTATGGGCCCGGCCGGGTGTCGCTTCCTCGAGCGGTGTCAGTGCCGTCACGATACCCTCCGCTAAAGTGTGGTTGCCTTCCATTAAGTAATGCTAACTTAATTAGCAGTCGATCTGTGTGCAATGGAGCGGCAACGGATCGTAAAAGATCACACTAAGTCATGTTGATCTCATTGACAAACATGCTGGCGCTGCTGTAAAGGCGGTGAGTGTGCGTGGACGCTGCCCGCCGCTGCTTCCGAGGCGCTGAAGCCGTTCAGGGCGTCGGCGGGGCCGGGGTCGCGGAGCGGCTCCGGGGCGATTCCGGCCGGCGCCGCCTGACTCCGATGATGAACGGTTTTCAGTTGGCTATAATACGCGAAGTGTTGATTTTGGATGACGGTTCGAGTGATGGTTTGAGCGAAGTTGTTGATCCAGGACAATACATGAACAACTACTGTGGAGAACGGTCGCGATCCGCTGGGTTGACGGAGGCCGTCGGCGTTCTGTAAGGTCTCCGGCCGCATGAGAAGGATTGCGATCATCTGGCCTCTGGTCGGTAGGCTGTTGGAGCCTCCGGACTTCCCAGGCTGGCATCCGGACCTCCTGGATCGGCCTCGCCGATCCGGCGGGAGCCCCGGATTCGGTGGGAGCCCCGAGCGCGAGGAGGAGCATGATCATGCGGCCTTTGGTCAGCTGGCCATCAGGTGTTCCGCGACGTCGCGGCCTCGGCGAGGAGGTGCTGGGTGATCTTCAAATGGGTGGGTGACGGTCGCCCGTATCCTGATCACGGGCTGAGCCAGCGGGAGTGGGCGGCGATTCCGCCGCGCCAGGTCAGGCTGGACCAGTTGGTCACCACCAAACGGGTGCTCGCGCTGGACGTCCTGCTCGACGAGGACTCGACCTTCTACGGGGATCTGTTTCCCCACGTCGTCGACTGGGACAACACGCTCTACCTGGAGGACGGTCTGCACCGGGCCGTCCGTGCGGCGCTGCAGCAGCGCAACTCGATCCATGCCCGGGTGCACGTTCTCCAGCAGCCCCAGCAGGAGGCGGGCCCGGCGTCCATAGCCGGTTCCCGGCTCGGGGTCAGTCCCCGCTGATCAGATAGGTGGTGAAGGTGTCGTCACCGACCTTGCCGAAGATGTGCGGCGGGCAGTCGTCGGACGGCTTGTAGGCGACGATCGGCCTCCACACGGGCAGACGGGAAACCTCGACGAGGGAACCACCGGCGAGGTCGCGGGCCTCCGCCAGGGTACGGTCACGCTCGTTGCTCCGTTCATACCACGCCCCGCACCAGCGGATCTCCTTGGGCCTGCTCGTCCACGCGGGAGTGTGGAAGAACCACAGCAGGTATATCTCGCGGAATACCAGGGCCGTCACCAGGATGGTCAGCAGCGCGCGGACGAAGTTCCCGGCCCGGCCTGACGCGAGAACGGGGCTCACAGCACCAGAAGCCTAAAGCGTCCCGGACGGATCTTCAGTAGCGCATGCGGGTGTGTCCGTCCATCAGGGGTGAACAGGTCATACCGGGTTTCCGCGGGCGGCGTGGCGCGAGGGACACTCAGTTGTCGTCGGGCCAGGCCAGGCCAGGCAGGCTGGGCTGGCCTGGGCCAGGTTGGGCCGGGCCGGGGCGCGGCGGTCGGCTTTCAGCCCATTCAGAGCTGTTCCGGGAACGCGTCGGCGTATGGGCCGCCCACGGTGACCTGGTCCCCGGTTCTGATCGTGCCGTCGGAGCGGACGGCGGCATACACCCCGCAGTTGATGTGCCCATAGTGGGCCTGTAGTTCCTTCGGAATCCTGATGTCACGCTCGCCCGTCCGCGGGTTGACCGTGGTCGCAGCGCACCGGCCGGTGGGGACGAGCGCTTTGACACGTACCTCGCCGAGGTGGATCTCGCGCCCGGCCCAGTCCAGTTCCGACCAGGCATCGACATCGTCCACATAGATGTTCGCCCGGAAGCGCAGGTGATGGACGTCCGTTCCCAGCCGGTCCGCGATGTCACGCACGGAGGCCAGGTTGATGATCGAGATGGCCCGCATCATCTCGGTGGAGACGACGGAGACATCGGTGAACCGGTGGCCGCCGGAGCCGGCCACCAGCCGTGGCCGGCCTCCGTGCAGGGTGTCGGCGAGCAGCGTCGCGAAGTAGTCCTCCACCGCCGCCCGGCCCCGCGTGCCGCCCAGGTCGGCGGTCAGTTTCCGGTCCGGGTGGTCGAGGGTGAGCAGGCCGGTGGCGGTGTTGTACCGGCTGGCGACGCGGGCCAGTTCCGCGTCCTTCGCCAGCGTCAGGAAACACGTCTTCGGCAGGGGCTGTGGATGCGCGTCGTCGAGAACCGTCTCGGGTCTTGCCAGCGCGTACACCCGGTCCATGGGGAGGCCTTCGCTCGCTGACAGCGCCATCGAGTCCAGCGCCTCGGCCGACAGGCCCTTGATCGGATAGCGGTACAGGCGGGCGATCCGGGGCACCCTCCCGACGCTACCGGCAGGGCCGGCCCCCGACGCAACGGCACCGGTGATGACGTGCTGGCCAGGAACTCCAGAGCGCCGGTCAGGTAACCATACGTATCCCCACGTATCCATCCGAATGGTGGCAGGTTTCGATGGGCGCCGGCCGCCGGAGAAGATCGGCGCGAGTTTGTCGTTGTGTACGCTTTTGCGGTCAAAAAGCGTACACAACGACAAAATTTTCCGGATCATGGCCTGTACGGATGGTCGTGGATGGGATCCGCGCTACTTGGCGCGGCGCTCCGGACTCCGCCGAAGGCGGTGCGAAGATTTTTTCGTGCTGCCGGAGGCCGTGGCTGATAGAGCCGCGGGCGGCGCGAAGGTTTCTTGTGCCGCCCGCGGCTCACCGCTGATCAGGAGGGGTGGTCAGGAGACGGTCGTGTCGCGGCGGCGTCCGCCACGCAGGGCGGCCGCGCCGGCTCCGATGCCGATCAGGCCGGTGACCAGCCCGGCGATGCCCAGCCCACGGGCTGTGCCGTCGGAGTTGTCGACGCTGTTCGACGCCGCCGTGCCGGTGCCGGCGGAGGGCGCGCCGGCCGCCGAGGCGCCGTGGGCGTCCGTGCCGCCGTGCGCGTCCGCGCCGCCGCCGGAGGCCGCGGTGAGGGTCAGGGACGGTGCCGGGTGCTCGGGCTCGTCCTGACCGGGCTGGGCCACGTCGATCCAGCGCACGACCTCGCCGCTGCTGTAGGTCTGCAGGGTCTTGAACGCGATCGTGCCCGCCTTGGCGGGCAGCGGCCCGGCCGAGACGTTGAACACGGCGAACTCACCCGGCTTGATCGCGGTGTCGGCGGATGACGCGGTCCAGGTGATCTGCGAGACCACTTCGGAGACCGACCCGTCGTCGGTCTTGATGGGCTCGGCCAGCTTGGTCCTGGCGACCTGGTAGGTCCAGCCCGGGTGTGGCTCGACCGACACCGAGCTGATCGGGGTGTCGGTCGGGAACTGGACCTCCAGCTTGGTCGTGGCGGCGTCGTCCCGTTCGGTCGGGATCTTGAACGACAGGGTGGTGTAACTGCCGGCGACCGCTGTCTTCGGCTGCACGGTGACGTGCGCGGACGCCGGCAGCGCAAAGGCGATCACACCGGTGAGGGCGGCGCCGAGCACGGCGATGCCACGGGTGGTGCGGGACATGCTGGTCCTTTCGGAAAACATTCTTGTCGCAAGCGTCGCGACAGCAGTTTTGTGTTTCCCTGTTGATCAACAGGGATGTATGCGTACGGGACGTCGCCCCGGATCCGCGCACACCTCACCCGTGCGGACGGCGGACCCGGCCCGGCACGCCGAGGCCGACCGGCCTGACGCGGGCCGGCTGGCGGTCCACACCGGGCAGCCAGCACCGGGCAGCCAGCACCGGGCAGTCCGCGGGCATGCCCGCCGCCGCCCGGATCCGACAGACACGGATTCGGGCGGCGGGTGTACGTCGGGCCAGTGCTTGCCGGCCCGGCCGGCCTGGCGGCGGACAGCCGTCCACGGGCAGGGCGGGACGCGGAGTGGGGTGACGTGCGGCGGCTACGGACGCGTGGCGATCAGGCAGGCCTGGCCGCGGCCGAACCCGCGGGTGGGGGCGGCCGGCGGCGGCCCGCGTCGTCCGCCGGCGCGGACGAACAGGCAGCCGCCCATGGACGCCGATGGCGCGGCCACGGCGAGCGGGCGCCCACCGGGCATGCCGGGGGCGTGGGTGGCCGCCGGCCCGATCGTGAGCGGGAGGCCGCACCGCGCCGCGAACCGGTGGACGGCCCGCAGCAGCCTGCCGGCATGACGGGTGAGCGTCCCGAACCGGGCGGCCGCCGACCGCAGGACGCTCGTGTTCCACAGCCCCTTCTCGGCATGGCGGAGCATGCCGGCGACGAGCCCGGCCGCCACGGCGTGCATGGCGCTCATCACGGCTCCGTCGTGCAGGACCGCGTCGGGGGCCATGCTGGCGCCATGTGCCGTGACCGCGTCGTGCGATGTGATCGAGAACGTGGCGTGCAGGACGATCTGGGTCAGGCCGACCCCGGCGAGCACGGCGATGGCATGGCGCTCCTGCCCGGCAAGTCCGTACGCGATGCGGGTGACCAGCCCGAGGGCTCCCAGGATGATCAATATCGACGGCCGGTGACCATCGGCGGCGGTGTGCCCCGCCACGGCGAGGCAGACCGAGGAGCCGGCGAAGACGGACGCGCGCATGCCTCGCCCGGCAGCCGTCCCGGCGACAGCGGCTGTTCCGGCGGCGGGCGTCCTGGCGACGGCGGGCGGCGCCGTGCGCGCGTTCACGGTGGTCAGCCTGCCACATCCCGCCGAGCGGGGAGCATGTCGGTCGCTTCCCGGTCGTCGTGCGGCAGGTCGTCGTGCGGCAGGCCGGCCTGCTCTGGGCCGTCCCGTCCCGCGTCGCCGCTGTGGTGGCTTTCCTGGCCGGCGCTGTTCTGGCCGGCGCTGTTCTGGCTGGTATTGTCCTGGTTCGTCCCGCCTCGCTCTGGGCCGCCCTGGCCCGTACCGGACGGTCCGCGTGACGCGCGACGGCGGGACGCCAGCGCCGTGGCGCCGAGCAGGCCGAGGCCGATACCGATGGTGACCGCGGTCAGCGTCCGGGCGAGGCCCATCGGCCCGGCGATCGGGGCGCTGGACCGGTACAGCACATCCAGGTCGCCGAAACCGCCGGTCACGGCGATGACGAAGCCGGCGCTCCCGGCGAGGTAGCGGCCCGCGCTCGCGCGCCGTACCAGCAGGACGGCCGCGGCCAGCCCGAGCAGCCAGGCGGCCATCTCGACGATGTTGCCGTAGACGAACCCCGACAGCCGGCCGCTGGCCCGGGAGCAGGCGATGAGCGCCGAATGGGTGACGTCCACGCCGACGATCGCTGTCACGGCCACGGCCAGCACGGTGTCGCGGCGCCGGTACAGCCCGCTGGCGGCGGTCGCGGCGGCGGTCGCCACGGCGAGGACGAGCCACGGCACCGGCGACGGCCCGGGAACCCAGTCGAGGGTGCCGGTGGCGAGAACCGCCTGGTCGTCCACGGTCAGGGGGATCGTCCAGGCGTAGATCTGGTGGAAGCGGCCCGGGGCGGCCCGCACGGCCGGCGGATCCTGGGTGCCCATCCAGTGGGCGCGGTGGTCATGCCAGACGATGGTCCGGCTATCGGCGATCCTCTCCCAGCGTGGGGCGGCCTTGGCGGCCCCGCTGTCGCCGGCTGGGGCGGTGCCGGGCGGCCCGTACCGGTCGCGGTTGAGATATGTGGCGGGTGACAGCGTGTTCTGCCAGACGCCAGCGGAATCCACCCGCAGATAGGGCTCGTCGTCGTACCCCTTGACGACGACCGTGTGGTTACCGGTGACGGTCAGCCGCACCCGGCTGCCGTTCTCCACGGGCACGAGGCTGACGCCGTCCACCGGGGGCTGCGGACCGGTCACGGTGGTGCGGAAGTTCGTGGCCGAGGCGCCGCTGACGGAATGCGCCTGCGCGGGCCCGGCGGCAAGGACGAGCCAGCAGGCCACGGCACCCAGAAGCACGAGCGCACGCCGTGACACGCTGGCCGGCCGGCCCCGGCCGGCCAGCCTTTCGCCGACGGCGTTCACGGGGCCTTCATGGGCGCGCGGTCTTCATATGGCCGGATTCTAGCCGGCCGATGAGCGGGAGCCGGTGATTCCTCGTCCCAGGGAGATCACGGAAAACCGCTCGGTGGCCCACGGGAAGTGGATTTATAGATCTTTGAAAGAGTGCTCGGAGGGCCCCGGAAGGCGCGGCACGCCCGGAAGTCGCCGACGGGCGGGGGATGTCCCCGCAAGGCTTCGAGGTTTCCGGGAACGCCACGGGGATTCCCGCGGTGCGTTCCCGGCCGGAGCGGTCGCCGGCTCCCGGCAGACCTGCGCCCGGCAGACCTGCGCCCGGCAGACCTGCGCCCGGCAGACCGGCTGCCGGGGGCGGCCATGGGAATCCGCGGCCGGCCGCGGATTCCGGCGTCGTCGTCGTTCGCGGGCGGTGGGGTGGACACTGGGCCAGTGGTTCGGCTCCAGATGGGTATCGGGCCGGTGTTCCGGTCCAGGACCGGCATCGGGCCTGTGGCCCGATCCCGGGTTGGCGCAGGGCCGCTACGCCGGCCCCCGGCTGGCGCAGGGCCGGTGCTTCGGCCCCCGGCTGGTGGCGGCGTGTCACCGTGGTTTGGCGCCGGGTGGCGTTGGCGGCGTACCGCGCGTCGCCTCGGCTTCCTGTTCGCGGCCGTGCTCGTGGCCGTCGTCGGGACGGCTGTGCCGGCGTCCGCGCATGCCGTGCTCGAGGGCAGCGACCCCGCCGGGGGGTCGAGCCAGCCGGCCGCGCCGTCGCGGGTCACGCTGACCTTCAGTGAGTCGGTCACGGTGAACGCCGGCTCGATAACGGTCATCTCCGCATCCGGTCAGCGGGTGGACGACGGTGCCGCGCGGCACGGGCAGGCCGGCAACGAGGCCGTGGTGGGGATCCGTCCCGGGATCGACAACGGAACGTACGTGGTCAGTTGGCATGTGGTCTCCGCGGACAGCCACCCGGTCTCCGGCGGTTTCTTCTTCGGGGTCGGAGTGGCACCGGACGCGGCGGCGGCCGCGTCGGTGCCCACGACCGCCCGTGGCTCGGTGGTTGTGGGCGTGCTGGCCGGCGTCGCCCGTTTCGCCGCTTTCGCCGGGCTCGCCGTCCTGGTCGGGGCGGGCCTGTTCCTGCTGGCGCTGTGGCCGGCCGGGCTGGGGCTGCCAGGCCCGCGGCGCCTGCTGTGGGCGGGGTGGGGGGCCACCTTCGGCTCGTCCGTCGCGCTGTTGCTGCTGCAGGGGCCGTACGGCGCCGGTCAGGGCCTGTCCGCCCTGTTCCGCTGGGATGCGTTGTCGGCCACCCTGCACGGCAGATACGGGCATCTGGTGCTGCTGCGCATCCTCGCGCTGCTGCTCGTGGTACCGCTGCTGCGTACGGTCATGGCGGGTCACCGGCGCTCCCTGCTGGAGCTGGCGGGGCTCGCTCTTGTCGCCACGGTGACCCAGAGCGCGGCCGGGCATGCGGGCGCCGGTGACGACGCGTGGCTGGCGACCGCCAACCTGACCCTGCACCTGCTGGGTGTCGCGGCCTGGGGCGGCGGCCTCACGGTCCTTGTGATCTTTCTGTGGGCCACCTCCCGGCGCGTTTCGCGGGACGGCCGGCAGCCTCCCGGCGACGACGTCGAGGTGCCGGCTGCCCGGGCCGCCGAACTCGCCGAGGTCCTGCCGAAGTGGTCACGTGTCGCGATGGCTGCTGTCATTGTGATCGTTCTGACCGGCGTCTACCAGGCATGGCGTGAGGTCGGCTCGCTCTCGGCGCTGGACACCACCTACGGCCGTCTGCTGCTGGTGAAGCTCTGGTTCGTGGCGATGATGATCGGATTCGGCTGGTTGGGGCACAACCGGATCGCGCGCCAGTACCGGCTGCCCCGCGCCGTGCCGGCCGCGGACGCCACCGCGGACCAGGCTGGCAACGGGGCCGGCAGCAGAGCCGGCAATGGGGACGGCAACGAGGCCGGGGAGCAGGCCGGCAACGAGGCCGGGGGTGCCGCCGTGGGAGCGGCCGGGGGCAGCCGGGGGAGTACGGCTGTGGGCGTGGCCGTCCGGGCCGCGGACCGTGGGCCAGGGCTTTCCGGATCCGCCGGATCCGCCCCGCCGGCCCGGTGGGAAGCCGGGATTCACGTGAGTCGTGGCCGCGCCCTCCTCGGCCTGCTGACAGGCCGGGCAGCCGGGCCGCCGGCGGCACGCGGAAAAAATGATGTTGCCGTCGGCCCGTCGGGGGACGCGTTCTCGCCGGCCCCGCCGCCACGTCCCCGGATCGGCGAGGGCGCGTTGGCGCGGCTGCGCCGCGGGGTCGTCCTCGAGGCGGGAATCGCCGCCGTGGTGCTCGGGGTGACGGCCGTGCTGGTCAACTCCGTCCCGGCGCGGACGTCGTACGTCCCCCCGTTCTCCGACACGGTCTTCGCCGGGCCGCTGACCGTCCAGGTGGACATCACCCCCACCAGGCGTGGTCCGCAGACCCTGCACGTCTATGTCTTCGGTCCCGCGGGGAAGGCGCAGCCGCTCGCCGACGCGTCGGCCGCGCTGTCACTACCGGACGCCGGTGTCGGCCCGCTGCCGGTGCCGCTCACCCGGGTGGCGCCCGGCCATGTGATCGCTGAAGGCATGCAGGTCCCGCTCCCGGGCATCTGGCAGCTCCGCCTGACGCTACGCGTCAACGACTTCGACCAGTATGTGACGACCCTCTTCTACCGGGTCCGTTAGCGCGTCGGCCGGGTAACCGGCCGGGTGACGCGGAGCCGTTCCGGAACCGGCCGGAAACTCGTGACCGGACGATTCGTGACCGGCCGCTGTCGGGTCACGAAGGCGGCCGAGGAACTGCCGGGAGAACGCCAAGAGGGTGGGAAACGGCCGTCACGGCGGCTGTTTCCCAGTCCCTTGTTTTCCCGCATGGCCGCCGGGATGATTTTCGGGGAGGCCGCGTGGTGACACCACGTCACCGTGGCCGGCGCGGTGGCCGGGCGATGACCGGATCCTGGTGGGTCAGACCGAGGCCAGGGGTGCGCGGGTGGTCGCGGGCTCTTCCCCGTCCGCCGGGCCGCCGGATGCCGGCGGGCCCGCGGCCGTGGCGCTGATCGACGGATTCGCCGTGGACGTCTCGCCCGGGCTGGTCGGGCTGCCCACGGGCGGGCCGGTCCCGGCGCTGCTGGACGGAGTGCCGGGGCTGGTTGGCTTGATGGTTGCCGTGGGCACCGGCCCGGTCGGGGTCGCCGTCGCCGTCGCCGTCGGCTGGGGTGGTTCCACGATCGTCGTGGGTGGGGCGTTGACCGGCGGTGGAGCGGCCGGGCCGGTGGCGCCGGCCGGGGGGAGCGCACCGTCGTCGAGGGAGAGCTGGGACGACACCAGCGCCACCCCGGCCGGCTGCCCGAAGTCGGACGTGGCCGGCCCGGTGCGCTGGGCGGACGGCTGCTGGGCGGATGGACCACCCACCGCGGAGCCGATCGGTCCCGACGATCCGGACGCGGGCGAGGGATCCGGGGAGAAGCGGCCGGGCTCCTCACCGGACGAATTCGGTGTGATCACGGCGGTGCCGGGGCGGCCGGCGGTGGTACCAGGCGCCGCGGTGGGCCAGTTGACCACGGCGACGACACCGACCGTGGCCATGACCAGCAGCGATGCGGCGGCCGCCGCGACCGGCCGGCTGCGCCAGCGTGATCCGGCTTCCGGAGGCTCCCCGCCGGGGTACCCGGGCGCCAGCGGCACGACCGCGCCCGCCTTGCCCTGGCCCGGCCTGCCCAGGCCCGTCGTCCCGCCCAGGCCCGGCCCGGCTGGGACGGGCGGGGCGCTCTGGCCCCTCGCCGGGCTGATGGCCAAGGTCCTGTCGATGCCCGCCGGCTCGGTGTGGGCCGGTGGCTGGCCCGGGGCGGCCACGCTGTCGTAGGCCGCATCGCTGTAAGCCGCGCCGTCGTGGGCCGCGCCGTCGTAGGTGGTACCGACGGCGGCGCCGTAGGCGGTACCGACAGCGCCGGCGGGGCCGGCGGCGTGGACGGGGCCGGCGGGGCCATCCACGGCGTCGCGGGGGATGACCGCTGTGCTGTTGTGGCCGGAGCCGAGCGCCTGGTAGCGGGTGCGGGCGGCGATGTCGCGGGCGGTGGCCGCCGCGGCGGCCCGGTCGAAGGTGCGCGCGAGCCCCTCCCGCAGGGATGCCGGTGCCGCCACTATCCGGGTCGCGGCGAGCATCTCCTCGGGGGTGATCCCGTGCGGTACCGGGGCTGCCTGTACCTGCGGCGAGCCCGACCAGGCCAGTGAGCTGCCGCGGGCGAGTTCCAGCAGCCACGAGTGCAGCCGGCTGGGATCGCTGAGCGGGCTGAGACGGCTACGGGCGACGAGGGCGAACGCCGTGCCCGCGGCGGCGTGCGCGACGGTCGGCTCGCCAAGGATCAGCAGGCACACGGAGAAGACGTCGTCGGCGTACCGGTCGTAGAGATCGTCGAATGCCTGCCGCTGGCCATGCCGAATCCGCATGACGATGTCGGCGTCGATGTCGGCGTCGATGTCAGCGTTGGCGCCGACTGCCGGTCGCTCCGGTCGCAGCCTCCCGCCGAAGGTGGTGTGGTCGATGCCGCCGTCCATCAGTGCACTCTCCCGGATCCCCCATCGGTGATTCCCGTCGCAGCCGTGCTCTGACACGGACGGAGTGATATCACCATCACTCTTTACGGTAGAACGTCCCGGTCATCTCATGCGGAACCTTGGGAAAACTTTGTTGTCACATGACGGACTCGTAACGCGCCAGGCCTGATCCACGCCGTCCCCCCACCGCCGTCCCGCCACCGCCGACGAACCGGCGGCGGCGGGACGGCTGGTGGCAGGGCAGTGCGGGAGCGGCCCTCGGGCCGCCGCCCGGTGCCGGGAGGGGAGCGGCTCCCGGCCGGCCGTTCCCGTGGCGTCGAGTGATCAGGACGGCTGCTGGGCGAGGGTCACCTCGGTGGTCTGCGTCTGGCCGTTGCGGGTGTAGGTGACCGTCACCTTGCTGCCGATGTCATGTGAGCGCACGGCGGCGATGAGGCCGTCCACACTGGTGATCCGGCGGTCCCCCAGCTTGGTGATGACATCGCCCGGCTGGAGCCCGGCCCGCTGCGCCGGCCCGTCGCCCACCAGGTTCTCGACGGTGGCACCGGTGCCCTCACCCGTCGGATCGGACGGGCCCGCGCCCGCCGTGGACGCGCTGACCCCGAGGTACGGATGCCTCGCGGCGCCCCCGGTGATCAGTTCTTCGGCGATGGACTGGGCGTAGTTGGCCGGGATCGCGAACCCGACGCCGATGTTGCCGGACTGCTGCTGGCCGCCGAAACCACGGCCGCCCGATCCCACGGTGGCGATCGCCGAGTTGATGCCGATCAGCTCACCCCTGCTGTTGACCAGCGGGCCGCCGGAGTTGCCCGGGTTGATCGGGGCGTCGGTCTGGATGGCGTCGAGAACCGCGTTGCTGTCCTGGACGTCGGTGTCGCCGGTCCGCACCGGCCGGTGCACGGCGCTGACGATGCCCGAGGTCACAGTGCCGTTCAGGCCGAGGGGGCTGCCGACCGCGACCACCAGTTCGCCGACCGCGAGCGCGTCGGAGTTACCGAAGGTCGCCGGCTTCAGGCCGGTTTCTTCGATCTTGATGACTGCGAGGTCGGAGCTCGGGTCGGCACCGACGATCTTCGCGTTGTAGTCCTTGCCGTCCTGCGTGCTCACGCTCAGCGAACCGCCGCGCGCGGCGTCGGAGACCACGTGGTTGTTGGTGAGGATGTAGCCGTCCTGGCGGATGATCACCCCGGAGCCGGTGCTCCCCTCGTTGCTCCTGGAGGCGGCGGAGATCGTGACCACGCTCGGGAGGATGGCCTGCGCCGCGGCCGACACCGTGCCGACCGCGGCCGGCGACGTGCCACCCGAGCCGTTGTCGGTGCTGCGCAGCAGTCCGCCGGAGGACACCACGGTCTGTCCGTTGTCGTTGTTGCCGGCCACCAGCGCCCCCACGCCGCCGCCCACCCCGGCCGAGAGCAGCGCGAGCGCGACCGCGGCGGCGGCCAGCCGGCGGCGGTGCGGTGGCCCCGACGGC
>NZ_CAKKTL010000093.1:0-18637 GCF_920664355.1 Protofrankia sp. CiP1_Cm_nod2 | reverse complement strand
ACCGGCGCCCCGGCCGGGCCGGCGTCCGGGCCAGCCGGGGCGTCCGGGCCGCCCGGGCCGTCCGGGCCGTCCGGGCCGCCCGGATCGTCCGGGCCAGCCGGATCGTCCGGGCCAGCCGGATCGTCCGAGCCGGGCTCGACCAGGTAGACCGCGCACGAGTCGGCCAGTTCGCCCACGATGACGTCGGTGAGCGCCCGCAGGGCCCGCTCGGGCTCCTCCAGCGCGCTGCCGACCGCCCCGGTCGCCCGGGCGAGCAGCTCGAGGCGACGGCCGGCCTCCCGGGCCGCGGCCGCGGCGGTGCGGGCGGTCTCCTCCGCCCGGCGGCTGGAGCGGGCCTCGGCCAGGACGCGCTCGAACAGCGTCGCGCGTTCCAGCGCCCGGGCGCACTGGTCGGCGAGCGCGGCCAGATACGCGCGGTCGGCCGCGGAGAACGCCTGCCGGGCCCGGAACCCGAACAGCAGGACGCCGAACGGCGCGTCGACGGTCGCCAGTGGCAGGATCGCCCAGGCATGCTCGTCGGCCTCGGCGAGGACCGCGGCCTGCTCGGGCGCGGGCCACCGCGCGGTCAGCTCTTCCCGGTCGAGGAGGAACAGCGGCGAGGCGCCACGGACCGCCTCCGCGACCGGGTGGGACGCGTCCAGGCCGATCCCCGACCACGCCTGGGCAAGGAGCGCAGGGTAACCGAGCAGCGACCGGAAACGCAGGCAGTTGTCGACCTCGTCGACCAGGGCGATCCCCCGCCCGTTCGCCCCCAGTACCTGCCGGCCGGCGTCGAGCACCACGACGGCGACCTCGTCAACGCTTACAGCGCGTGACAATGCCGCCGTGACCAGGCGAACCTGCTCGTCCTGTTCATCCTGCTCGTCCTGTCCGGTCCGTCCATCCCGTCCGGTCCGTCCGTCCCGTCCGTCCGCGCCGGACGTTGTGCCAGCTGTGCCGGAGCTGTCGGCCGCCGGCGTGCCGTGGGCCGCCGCGGCGGCCCGGACCTCGGTCACGTCATGGCTGACGCCGATCCACTCCAGCGGATAATCACCCTCAGTAATAGGAACGATCCGCATGACGAGCACCCGCTCCGTCCCGTCCACGGTGTCGAGCCGGAACTCGGCGTCGAAGACGGCGCGCTGCTCGACAGCCCTGCGCCAGGCGTCGGCGACCCGGTCCCGGTCCTCGGCGTGCACACCGTCGAGCCAGCCCGCCCCGGCGATCTCCGGGAAGCTCTGGCCGGTGGCGGCCCGCCAGCGCGGCATGTCCACGTCCAGGGCGCCGCGGGCGCCGGCGTGGAACACGTCCGTGTCCCCGGCCCGCGCGAGCGCCCGGTACCGGGCCTCGCCGCGGGCCAGCTGGTGCCGGGTGTCGCCGATCCTGGTGACGTCGGTGGCGACGAGCGCCGCGCCCAGCGGCACGCCATGGGCGTCCGTGGCCGGGAACCAGCTCATCGTCCAGATCCGCGGCGGCTGGGCGGCGGTGGCGGCGCTGACCTCGAAGGTGGCCACCGGCTCGCCGGTGGTGAGCACCCGCCGCAGCAGGCGGTCCATCTCGTGGCCGATGTCGCCGAGCAGCTCCGGCATGGTGCGGCCGATGTGCTCGCCGGGCGCCCGCCCGTTCAGCCTGGCCAGGACGTCGTTGACCCGCAGGTAGCGGCCCTGGGTGTCGTAGAAGGCGAAGCCGGCCGGCGCCTGGGTGAACAGCGCCTCGAGCAGGGTGATGACCGGTTCCACCGCGGCGGGCGGCCGCGGCGGGCTCCCGCCCGGGCCGGCCTCGGCGGGCTCCCGCCCGGCGGTGCCCCTGCCGTCGTCGTCCCCGGCCACCTCGGCGTCCTCGGCTCTCTGCGCGTCCGGGTGGCCGGCGCCGTTCGTCCGGTGGGCCCTGTGAGCCTCGCTCCAGCCGGCCTGGTCACCCGCCGGCCCGCTCCGCGGCTGTCCGGAAAGCTCCCCGAGGAACGGCGTCGTCATGGGAGACGATTGTGGCCGGTGTGGCACCGTTGTGCCCAAAACCTTCGACGGCCCGGGACACACCCTGAGCCTGGAAGACACCTCATGCGCCCGATCGTGCCGGGCCGGGCAGGCCGTGCGCTGTCCATCGACCGACAGGGGTGGCGCGCATCGCATGTGCGACGTCGCATGCCCGGCGGCGTCCCGCCCGTCCTCTCCCGGCCGCTGCCGGCCCTGGGCCGCCCGGCCGGGCAGCACCCGCCCATGCCCCTGACAGTAGCCGGCCCGGCCCGGCCATATCGGGCCCAACGGATTCCCCGGGAACATGGGCCGCATTATCGACATCCTTTGTCGTTCCATTGTGATGAATGCCCGGGGCCAAACGCCCAGGATCATGCCGGGCCCTGTCGCCGGGGATTCGTTAGGGTCTGGGTCCGTGGCTGCTGGACACGGCAACGAACACGGACCCGCACCGGAGACCGGAGCGGACACCGGCATCGAGGGACAACTGTTGTGGACGCCGTCCGCGCGGCGGGTCCGCGCCGCCGGGGTCACCGCCTACCTCGAGTGGCTGGCCGCCGAACGGGGCCGACGGCTGACCGACGCCACCGCCCTGTGGCAGTGGTCGGTGGACGATCTCGACGGCTTCTGGGACTCGGTCTGGGACTTCTGCGCGGTCGAGGGCGAACGCGGGGACGGGCCCGCGCTCGCCGACGCGCGGATGCCGGGTGCCCGATGGTTCCCGACCGCCCGGGTGAACTACGCCGAGAACGCCCTGACCCGCCACGGGCCGGCGCCGGCGGTGATCGCCGTACGCGAGGACGCCACCACGGCCGTGGTGTCCTGGGACGAGCTGCGCCGCGAGGTCGCGGCGGCCGCCGCGGGCCTGCGCCGGCTGGGGGTCGGGCCGGGCGACCGGGTCTGCGCCGTGCTACCGAACTGCATACACGCGGTGGTCGCCATGCTCGCCACCACCGCGATCGGGGCGGTCTGGTCGTCCTGCTCCCCCGACTTCGGGCCCACCGGCCTCGCGGACCGTTTCGCCCAGGTGCGCCCGACCGTGCTCATCGGCGTCGACGGCTACACCCACGGCGGCAGGTCGTTCGACACGCTCGGCGTGCTGGCCAAGGCGGCCGAGCGGCTGCCCGGCCTGCGCGCCACCGTCGTCGTCGCCTACCTGGCCACGGACGCCCTCGACCGGGCCCGCGCCACCGGCCTGCCGGGCCTGCTGGCCTGGGAGGACCTGCTCGCCGGGTGCGACGACGCCGTCCCGGCCTTCCACCGTCTCCCGTTCGACGCGCCGCTGTGGATCCTGTACTCCTCCGGCTCGACCGGAAAACCCAAACCGATCGTGCACGGTCACGGCGGCATCCTGCTCGAACATCTCAAGACGCTGGTGCTCCACCTCGACATCGGGCCGGACGACCGCTTCCTGTGGGTGACGAGCACCGGCTGGATGATGTGGAACCTGCTCGTCTCCGGCCTGCTCGCCGGCGCGGCCGTGGTGCTCTTCGACGGGAGCCCGAAATTCCCCGGCCCCGGCACCCTCTGGCGGCTGGCCGAGGCCACCGGAGTCACCTGTTTCGGGACGAGCCCCGGTTTCCTGACCGACTGCGCGCGCTCCGGCACGGTCCCCCGTGAGATCGCCGACCTCTCGGCGCTGCGCACCGTGGGATCCACCGGCGCGCCGCTGCCCGCGCGGACGTACGCCTGGGTGTACGAGTCCGTCGGCGACGACCTGATGCTGTCCTCCATCAGCGGTGGGACGGAGGTGTGCACCGCGTTCGTGCTCGGCCTGCCGACGCTGCCGGTGCGCGCCGGGGAGATCCCCATGCGTGGGCTCGGCTGCGCGGTGACCACCTTCGACGAGCAGGGCAAGGAGGTCGTCGACGAGGTCGGCGAGCTGGTGGTCACCGCCCCCATGCCGTCCATGCCGGTCGCCCTGTGGGGGGACGAGGACGGCTCGCTGCTGCGGGCAACCTACTTCTCGGCCTACGAGGACGTGTGGCGGCACGGGGACTGGGCGAGCATCACCGCCAGCGGGGCGGTGTCCATCCACGGCCGGTCCGACGCCACGCTGAACCGCGCGGGCGTCCGGATCGGTACCGCCGAGCTGTACCAGGTGGTGGAGAGCATCCCCGGCGTGACCGAAAGTATCGTCATCGACACCTCGACCGCCGGCCGGCGTGGGGAGCTCGTCCTCTACGTCTGCCTGGCCGGCGGCGTGGTGTTCGACGACGCGTTCACCGGGACGCTGCGCGCCACGATCCGCCGTGAGCTCAGCCCCCGTCACGTGCCCGACCGCGTCGAGGAGATCGCCGAGGTCCCGCGCACCCAGAACGGCAAGAAACTGGAGGTGCCGGTCAGACGGCTGCTGCTGGGCGAGCCGCTGGAGCGCGCGGTCAGCCTCGGCGCCGTCGCCAACCCTCAGGCGCTGCTGCCGTTCATGCCGCCGACGACCCGCTGACCGGTCCGCTGACCGGTCCTACGACGTGACGATCCCCTGCCCGGTCAACTACCCGGGCAGGGGATCGTCACGTCGTACGCGTTCTACGCGGAAACCAGCCGTACGCGGGGCAACTAGTCGAGGAACTCCCGCAGCCTGCTCGCGACCGCCGGCTTGCGCAGTTCGCGCAGGGTGTCCCGCTCGATCTGGCGGATCCGTTCCCGGGTCAGCCCCAGCCGGTTGCCCACCTCGGCGAGGGTGTGCTGCTTGCCGTCGGCGAGGCCGAACCGCAGCCGCATCACCTCACGCTCACGCGGGGTGAGCCCGCTCAACACGCCTTCGATCTCATCCTGCATGGCGCCGTAGGATGCGGCGTCCGCGGGCGAGGTGGCGTCGGCATCCTCGATGAAGTCACCGAGGACGGAGTCGCCGTCGTCGCCGACCGCGGTCTCCAGGCTGACCGTGTCCTGCGCGTACCGCCGCAGTTCGACGACCTGCTCGATCGGCATGTCGAGCTCGAGCGCCAGCTCCTCGTCGGTCGGTTCCCGGCCGAGCGTGGAGACGAGCTGCCGCTGCAGCCGAGTGATCTTGTTGATCTGCTCGACCACGTGTACCGGGATCCGGATGGTCCTGGCCTGGTCGGCCAGGGCTCGGCCGATGGCCTGCCGGATCCACCAGGTGGCGTAGGTGGAGAACTTGTAGCCCTTGGCGTAGTCGAACTTCTCGACCGCGCGGATCAGGCCGAGGTTGCCCTCCTGGACCAGGTCGAGCAGGGTCATGCCCCGGCCGCTGTACTTCTTGGCGACCGAGACGACCAGGCGCAGGTTCGCCGAGACCAGCTGCTGCTTGGCGGCGTGCCCGTCGCGGACCAGGGTCTGCAGGTCCCGGCGCAGCTCCGGAGCCAGGTCGGGGTCGGTGTCGAGCTTGTGCTCGGCGAACAGCCCGGCCTCGACCCGCTTCGACAGCTCGACCTCCTGCGCGGCGTTGAGCAGCGGCACCTTGCCGATCTCACGCAGGTACATACGGACGAGGTCGGCGGTCCCGGCGTGCTCGGACGTCGCGCGCGTGGCCGCAGCCCCGCCCGGCGCCTCCTCTTCTTCCTCGTCGAGAACCTCGACCCCGAGTGTGGTCAGCCGGGCGACCAGGACAGGCAGCAGTTCAAGACCGAGATCGGCGGTCTCCAGTGCCTCACGGAGCTCGGCACGGCTGAGTTCGCCGGACTCACGTCCACGCGCGACGAGCTCGGCGACCTGAGTGACGTCGAGTTCGTCGGTATCATCGGGCACGGCAGCCAAGCTGCGGCTGGGCGTCGTGCGGGCAGGAGTGGATGACCGACGAGTCCGTCGCGTGCTCACGGCACGCGTACGCGGCTCATCGGAGCGCTCATGAAGTTCGAGGGCAGGCAGCGTCATCAGTAGCAGATCCGAAGGTCGGTGCGGGTGACGGGTCTTGGTGCTTGCACGTATGGGCAACGCCTGGGGACGTCTCTCCCATTCCGCGTTCAGACACAACCGGACGTAAGCGATCGCCGGGTCTACGAAGCAGTGTAGACCCTCACCCTCGGGACGCCGCACCCGCTGTCGCGAAGACTACTCCGCGGATCGGCCAGTGTGTCACGAATAACTAATTATCTCTTCAGTTCTCCACGTCCGCGCTGTCGAGAACGAGACTAGCCCCAATTTTCCACCAACATGACCACAACAATGTGGACAGACCGTAACAATCGTCACTGAGAGTACGTGAGATCACGAAGGTGCCACGAGGTTCCGGCGCTACCGGCCACCGGCCCCGGTACCCTCACACGATGTCATCGCCGGCCCTGTCGTCCGAGGTGCTCGCCGAACTCCGAACGTCCGCGATCGAGGTACTGCGGGACAACGATCTGGGCGAGGCGACCCGGCCCTCCCCGACGCTCTACCCCCACCAGTGGCTGTGGGACAGCTGCTTCATCGCCATCGGGCTACGGCACGTCGACCCCGGACGGGCCAGCCGGGAAATCCTCGCGCTGCTGCAGGGCCAGTGGCTCAACGGGATGATCCCGCACGTCATCTTCTCCGGCTCCGGCAGCTACCACGCCGGGCCCGACCGGTGGCGCTCCGACCTCGTCGACGCCGGCCCGCGGCACGTGCAGACCACCGGCGTCACCCAGCCGCCGATGATCGCCGAAGCTGTCGTCCGCGTCGGCGAGGTGTTCGACCCGGCCCGGCGCCGCGAGTTCTACCGGGCGGTCTATCCGGGCCTGCTGCGCTACCACTGCTGGCTGTACCGCGAACGCGACCCCGACGACACCGGGCTGGTCACTCTGGTCCACTCGTGGGAGTCGGGGATGGACAACACCCCCGCCTGGATGGAGCTCACCCGCAGGGCGGCTCCCATCCCCCTGAAGCTCATCCGCCGGCTCAACGGGGATGGCGCGCTCGACGCCCTGCGCCGGGACAACAAGGAGGTTCCGTCCGACCAGCGGCTGTCCGCCACCGACCTGTTCACCCTTTACCACCTGGTCGGGGAGCTACGCGACGCCCGTTACGACTTCAGCCGGATTCGTGCGTCCCGCGTCCCGCTGGTACAGGATGTCGCCTTCAACGCGATTCTCGCCCGCGCGAACGACCACCTGCGCGACATCGCCGCCGACATCGGCGAACAGCTGCCCGCGCAGCTGCTGCGCTCGGCCCGCCGGACCAGGGCGGCGCTGCCCGCCCTGTTCGCCGACGGCATGTACTGGAGCCGGGACGCGCGTTCCGGCCGGCTGATCCGAAGGCCCACGATCGCCGGCTTCCTCGCCCTGTACGCCGGTGTCGTGCCCCCCGCCGGCGTCGAGGATCTTGTCAGCCGGATGACCGCACCGCGGTTCTGGCCGGCCCACGGCATCGCCAGCACCCCCACCGACGATCCCGACTTCCAGCCCCGCTGCTACTGGCAGGGCCCGGTCTGGGTGAACATGAACTGGCTGCTCGCCGACGGGCTCGACCGCGCCGGCCGCGGCGAGCTCGCCGACCGGCTGCGCGCCGACACGATCTCGATGATCGCCGGTTCCGAGGGCCTGTACGAGTACTACTCACCGTTCGACGGCACCGGAGTGGGCAGCAACCACTTCTCGTGGACGGCAGCCCTGCTCCTGGACCTGCTCGACGGCCGGAAACCGGCCCACCGCCTGCCGTCCGCCCGCACGGGCGCGGACGGGGAGCACCTGACCCGGCACGGCGGCTGACCAGCCGCCGCGCCGGGTCCACCGGCTCCCGCGATACTGGCGGAAGGCACATATTCGTGATCTGCGGTATTCCCGCGGCAGTCAAGATCGATTCGGTGCGGGGCGGCGCTGTGGCGTGGGCTACGACGACGAGGCCGCAGGCTGTTCGCCGGGTGAGGGCGGGACCGTGAGGCGGGCGATGGTGACGGTGTGGCCGGCCGGGCTGGTCTGGGTCGTCAGCGGGCCGTCGGCGGCGGACTCCGGCCGCGGGCGCTGGTCGAATATGACGATGTAGCCCGAGGCCAGGCTGAGGTGGTTGAGGTAGCCGTCGAGCTGGGTCATCGCTTCCTTGACCGGGTCGGCGTAGCCGGGGCGGTGGGTCTTCACCTCGAAAGCCTCGTGCTGTTCGGCACTGGTGCCATCGGGGGCGGTGTAGCGCCAGGTCATATGGATGTCGGCCCAGCCGCCGCCGGCGGCGAACTCCCGGAAGACGTCACCGTCGCCGTTCACAGCCCGGTCGAGCCAGCTCAGGAAGATGGCGTGCGGGATGGCCTCCCGGTAGGGCCTCTTCACCCTGAGCATTGGCTCGTTGTTCCGCCAATAGCGGGCGAGCGTGGTCAGCATGTCCGGCACGTCGAAACGGCCGTCGGGGCGGACGAAGTCCCGCGGTGCTGGAAGCGCCCCCGGTCACGCACGACGATCTCGGCCAGCGCGCGGGCGATGACCTCATCGTAGATCGGGTTGGCGATCCGCAGGCCGCCGTCGGGCGTCTCGGCGACCAGGCCGAGGTCGCGCGCATAGGACCGGTCGTCCGAGCAGGTCAGGTCAGCCGGCTCGTCGGTGCTAGCGAGAACGGGCTCGAGAACCCGGCGTACCGCCGGCTCCTGGAGCCGGCGGACGAGTGAGTCGAGGTGACTTGGCCGGGCCTGGATGATCCGTTCCCGGGCAGCGTTGACGTGTTCCACCGAGACCGGCTCTGTGACCGGGACCTTCATCCGGTCGACGATCTCGGCCGCCAGCGCGTTGACCAGCCAGGGCTGGCCCGTGGTCAGCCGGTGCACCTGCTCCACGGCCTCATCGGTGAACACCCGATCGGTCTCTGCCGTGTGCTGACTGTAAAGATCGTGGATCTCGTCCAGCGTGAAGTCACCGAGTCGCAGCGACTCGACGATGACGTTGAACGGGCTCGGCCCCCCGGACAGTTCTGGGCTGCCGCCGGCGGCGACCTTGTAGTGGCGAACGTCCCGCAGCCCGCACAGCGCGACCGAGGCCGGGAACGCACTCGGACGGTATTCAAAGCCGGTGCGCAGCTGGGAGAGCACCCTGACCAGGGTCGCCCCCTCCAGCGAGTCGATCTCGTCCACGCACCGGCCTCCGCTGCCTACCGACCACAACCCGATCAACGCAACTCTACGGACAGCGCTCGGCGTGGTCCTGCGACGGCTCGACAGCCGAAGGCTATCTAGATCAGGCGAAATACCGCATCCCGCCGCGATACCGCCCGGTCTCAGCTGCAGCCGCTGGTGGAGCCGCACTGCTCGCACACGTAGCAGCTGCCTGCGGGACGCATGGTGACCCCGCAGGTGAAGCACAGCGGCGCGTCCACCACGTTCTGCGCCGACAGCGCCTCGCCCGGTGGGACGCTGCGCGGCAGTTCGCCCCGCACCTCCCGGGCCGACAGGCCCACCGGGTGGGTGTGACCGGTCTCGGCGGGCACCGTCGGCACCGCCGCGGCACCGGCCGCCGCCGCCTCGTTCGCCGCGGGCCCGGCCGTCGCGGAGCCGGTCGCCTCGGCCGGCCCGGCGTCGGCTGTCTCCACCGTGTCCGTTTCCACCGCGTCCGGCTGGCCGGCCCCGCCGTGCTGGCCGGTGAGCTGGCGGGCCCGCTCCCGCGCGCTGAGGACGCCGAGCTCCGCGCGGGTCTGCTCGGGGAGGTAGTCCAGGGCCAGGCGACGGAAGAGGTAGTCCATCACCGACTGGGCGATCCGCACGTCCGGGTCGTCGGTCATGCCGGCCGGCTCGAAGCGCATGTTGATGAACTTGCGGACGTAGGTCTCCAACGGGACGCCGTGCTGGAGCGCGATCGAGACCGCGATGGCGAACGCGTCCATCACGCCGGAGAGGGTCGAGCCCTGCTTCGACATCTTGATGAAGACCTCGCCGAGCCCGTCGTCGGGATACGACCCGGCGGTCAGATACCCCTCGGCACCGCCCACGGTGAAGGAGACGGTCTGCGACTGGCGGATCTTCGGCAGCCGGCGCCGGACCGGACGGTGCTCCCCGGGCTGTGCGGCGGCGGGCTGTGCGGCCGGCTGCTCGCCCGCGCCCCCGGTCACGGACCGCTTCGCGCCGCGCAGGTCCGACAGCGGCTGGCCGACCTTGCAGTTGTCCCGGTAGATCGCCAGCGCCTTCAGACCGAGCCGCCACCCCTCCAGGTAGATCTGCTCGACGTCCTCGACCGTGGCCGACGTGGGCATGTTGACGGTCTTGGAGATGGCGCCGGACAGGAACGGCTGGACCGCCGCCATCATCCGGATGTGGCCCATCGGGCTGATGGCCCGCTCCCCGATCGCGCAGTCGAAGACCTCGTAGTGCTCGCGGCGCAGGCCGGGGGCGTCGATGACGTGACCGTGCTCGGCGATGTACTCGACGATCGCCTCGACGGTCTCCTCGGCGTAGCCGAGAGCGCGCAGCGCGGCGGGAACCGTCTGGTTGACGATCCGCATGCTGGAGCCGCCGACCATCTTCTTCATCTTCACCAGCGCGAGGTCGGGCTCGATGCCGGTGGTGTCGCAGTCCATCGCCAAGCCGATCGTGCCGGTCGGGGCGAGCAGGCTGACCTGCGCGTTGCGCCAGCCGTGCTTCTCCCCGACGCCCTGGGCGCGCTCCCACTCGCGGGCGGCGACGGCGAGCACCCGGGCGTCGTCGACCCCGACCGTGCGGACGGCGTCCGTGGCGGCGGCGTGCTTGCGGATCACCCGGCGGTGGGCGTCGGTGTTGCGGGCGAAGCCGTCGTAGGCCCCGAGCGCCGCCGCGAGCTCCGCCGAGCGGCGGTAGGCCGTCGCGGTCATCAGCGACGTGACGGCCGCGCCCATGGCCCGGCCGCCCTCGGAGTCGTACGCGCGGCCGGTGGCCATCAGCAGCGCGCCGAGGTTGGCGTAGCCGATGCCGAGCTGGCGGAACATCCGGGTCACCCGCGTGATCTCCGGAGTCGGGAAGTCCGCGAAGCAGATCGAGATGTCCATCGCCGTGATGATCAGCTCGACGGCCGCCACGAACGCGTCGGCGTCGAAGCTGAGGTCCTTGCGCAGGAACTTCATCAGGTTCAGCGACGCCAGGTTGCAGCTGGAGTTGTCCAGGTGCACGTATTCGCTGCACGGGTTGCTGGCGCTGATCCGGCCGGACTCCGGGCAGGTGTGCCAGTCGTTGATCGTGTCGTCGTACTGGATCCCGGGATCCGCGCAGTCCCAGGCCGCCTGGGCGATGGAGCGGAACAGCGACCGGGCCCGGAGGGTCTCGATCGTGCGCCCGTCGAGCCTGGCCCGCAGGTCGAAGCCGGCGTCGTCGACGACGGCCCGCATGAACTCGTCCGTCACCCGCACGGAGTTGTTGGCGTTCTGGTACTGCACCGAGACGATGTCACGGCCGCCGAGATCCATGTCGAAGCCGGCGTCCCGCAACGCACGGATCTTGCTCTCCTCGCGGGACTTGGTCTCGACGAAGTCGACGATGTCCGGATGGTCGACGTCGAGCACGACCATCTTCGCGGCCCGCCTGGTCGCGCCGCCCGACTTGATCGTGCCGGCCGAGGCGTCGGCCCCGCGCATGAAGCTCACCGGGCCCGAAGCGGTGCCGCCGGAGGACAGCAGCTCCTTCGACGATCGGATACGCGACAGGTTCAGCCCGGCGCCCGACCCGCCCTTGAAGATCAGCCCCTCCTCCCGGTACCAGTTGAGGATCGACTCCATCGTGTCGTCGACCGAGAGGATGAAGCAGGCCGAGACCTGCTGCGGCGCGGGGGTGCCGACGTTGAACCACACCGGGCTGTTGAAGCTGAACACCTGGTGCAGCAGCATCCAGGTCAGTTCGTGCTCGAAGATCTCGGCGTCCGCCGGCGAGGCGAAGTACCCGTGCTCGGTGCCGGCCGCGCCGTAGGCGCGCACGACCCGGTCGATGAGCTGGCGCAGGGACCACTCGCGGGCGGAGCTGCCGAGCGCGCCGCGGAAGTACTTGCTCGTGACGATGTTCGTGGCGTTCACCGACCAGAAGTCGGGGAACTCCACCCCGCGCTGCTCGAAGTTGACCGAGCCGTCGCGCCAGTTGGTCATGACGACGTCCCGCAGCTCCCAGGTGACCTCGTCATAGGGGTGGACGCCCGGCGAGGTGTTGACGCGTCGCACCTGCAGGCCAGCGGCCCTGGGGGCGGCCTTGGTGCCGGCCCTGGGGGCGGCCTTGGTCGCTTTCGTGCCACGGTTGTCGGTCATGGCGCTCCTCGTCTGGCGTCGGTCGGATGGTGTTTCTCACCAGCTGTCTGTCGCGTCGGGGTGCGTGGCTACGACGGCGCCCGGTCGGCCCGCCCGCGCAGGTCGGTGATCGCCGTCTCGAAGTCCGCCAGCGAGTCGAAGGAGAGGTACACCGAGGCGAACCGCAGGTAGGCGACCTCGTCGAGCTCCCGCAGCGGCCCGAGGATCGCCCGGCCGATCTCGTCCGAGGCGACCTCGGCGGCCCCCGAGGCACGCAGCGTGTCCTCGACCAGCTGGGCGAGCCGGGCCAGCGCGTCCGCCTGGACCGGCCGCCCCTGGCATGCCCGCCGCACGCCGGCGATCACCTTCCCGCGGCTGAACGGCTCGGTGACACCGCTGCGCTTGATGACTCGCAGTGACGCCTCTTCGATCGTCGTGAAACGACGGCCGCAGGACGGGCACGACCGACGGCGACGGATCGCGGCGCCCTCCTCGGCCTCCCGGCTGTCGACAACCTTGCTGTCAGGGTGCCGACAGAACGGACACCGCACGCACAACCTCCAAGATCTTGTCGACTTACAGCCACGTAACTACAAGATGTTGTGGTCAACACTAGGACCGGACACCACGAGCTGGCAAGCTGGCCCACCCGCGGAACCTCATGACACATGCATCACAGAAGACCCTTCATGCGGACCTGTCATGACAGGCCCGTCATGGCAGGCCCGTCACGGCAGACGGAGCATCTGACCGGGGACGAGATCGGTCGTCTCCAGCCGGTTGAGGCCGGCCAGCCGGGCCACGACCACCCGGGTGTCACCGTCGGGAGCCAGCGCGCGCGCGATGCCCCACAGCGTCTCCCCGGAACGCACCACGTGGACGCGCACCGGCCGGTCGTCCCCGGTCGGCGCGGCCGACGACGTCACCCGGGCCACGGACAGCACCAGGCAGGACACCAGCATGACCAGGACAATCAGGACAACCCGGCCCCGCCCGGTCAGCCGCAGCGGAGGCTCAGCCGACGCCCGCATCGTCCACCTCCCCAACTTCCACCAGCACATACCACTTCCAACAACATGATCAAAGAACATCCGTTCGATCGAACGTCTGATCGAGTTTGTACCGCACGGTCCCGACGGAATCGTCGTGACACGCTCGAACAGACGTTTGAGATATCCGGCCGCGGCGGTTACGGTCGTAGCGATCAGATTCAGGTCAGATCCAGGTCGTGGCCGCCAGCTCCGGTTCACGGCAGAACGTCGGATATGCCGGGAGCGCAAGTCTGCCATGACCGACAACGAAGGAGTACGGCAGGGATGACCACCGACGACAACCGCACCCGCCGCGGCCGGCCACCCCGCGGCTCCGTGCGCGACCTGCCGGACGGGCCGGCGGACGCCACGGGCCTGACCCCCCGCCAGCGCAGGGTGCTTGAGGTGATCCGCGACGCCGTCGAGCGCCGAGGCTACCCGCCGAGCGTGCGGGAAATCGGCGATGCGGTGGGGCTCACGAGCACGTCCAGCGTCGCGCACCAGCTCAAGACGCTGGAGGAGAAGGGCTTCCTGCGCCGCGACCCGCACCGCCCGCGGGCCATGGAGGTCCTCTCCGCGCAGGCACCGGTACGCCCCGTGCCACGCCAGGCGCCCGCCGTTGGTACGCTCGCGGCAGGCTCGTCGGCGGCTGGCCCCGCACAGGCGGCCTATGTGCCGGTCCTCGGCCGCATCGCCGCGGGTGGGCCGATCCTCGCCGAGCAGGCGGTCGAGGAGGTCTTCCCGCTCCCCCGCGAGATCGTGGGGGAGGGCACCCTGTTCACCCTGCGGGTCGTCGGGGACTCCATGGTCAACGCCGCGATCTGCGACGGCGACTGGGTGGTCGTCCGCCAGCAGCCGGTCGCGGACAGCGGCGAGATCGTCGCCGCGATGATCGACGGCGAGGCGACGGTCAAGACGCTGCGCCGTCGTGACGGCCACGTCTGGCTCGAGCCGCAGAATCCGGCCTATGCTGACATTCCGGGTGACAGTGCGACGATCCTCGGCCGGATCGTCGCGGTTCTTCGCCGGGTCTGATCCTCCCGGGAGTGAGCATGGGCACAGGTGTCGACCGGCACCGCGCCGGCCGGGTCGTGGCTGTCGTCGGGCCGACAGCGGCCGGCAAGAGCGACCTGGCGATCGCGCTGGCCACCGAGCTGGGCGGTGAGATCGTCAACGCCGACTCCATGCAGCTCTACTGCGGGATGGACATCGGCACCGCCAAGGTGCCGCCGGCGGAACGCGGTGGTGTCCCCCATCACCTGCTCGATGTCTGGGAGGTCACCCGCGCCGCCGACGTAGCGTCCTACCAGGCGCTGGCCCGGCAGGCCGTCGACGGCCTGCTGGCCGCCGGCCGCACGCCGGTGCTCGTGGGCGGCTCCGGGCTCTACGTCCGGGCCGTCCTCGACGACCTCGCCTTCCCCGGCACCGACCCGGCCGTACGGGGACGGCTGGAGCGGGAGCTGTCCGAGCGGGGCCCGGCCGCGCTGCACGCCGATCTCGCCGCGCGGGCGCCGGCGGCGGCGGCGGCCATCCTGCCTGGCAACGGCCGGCGTATCGTGCGCGCGCTGGAGGTGGTGGAGCTCACCGGCGGCTTCACCGCCTCCCTGCCGGAGCACCGCTCGGTCTACGACGTGGTCCAGTTCGGCATCGACCACCCGCAGCTCGACGAGAGGATCGCCGGCCGGGTGGCCGGTATGTGGGCCGCCGGCATGATCGAGGAGGTCCGCGCCCTCGTCGACATGGGCCTGCGGGACGGCCCCACCGCGTCCCGGGCGCTGGGCTACGCCCAGGTTCTCGCCTGGCTCGACGGCGCGCTCGATTCGGCCGAGTCGGCCCGGCTCGCGACAATCGCCGCGACGCGCCGACTTGCACGCAGACAAAGGTCGTGGTTTCGGCGCGATCCTCGCATAATTTGGCTGGACCGTCCCGACGTCGAACAGGTGGCGGGCATGGTCGACTCGGCCTGAACGTGCGACGACTCCGTGGCTCGTTCTTCCCGCCGGCTGGAGACACCCGTCGTCTGGAGACATGTGTGACCGCGATCGAGTTGAACCTCGTCCCGGCCCTGTGTGCCGCGTTCGACGACGGGTCGTTACAACTGCACTACCAGCCCGAGGTCGACCTGCGCACCGGGTCGGTCCCCGGGATGGAGGCGTTCCTGCGCTGGCACCATCCCGACCGGGGGCTGATGAACCCGTCGCAGTTCATGCCGGCCGCCGCGGCCGCGGGCCTGTCCGACCAGGTCGGCCGCTGGGTGTTACGCACCGCCGTGGCCGAGGCCCGGACATGGCACGAAATGGCCGCGGGAACCGCGATCCGCCCGCCCCGGCTGTGGGTCAACGTGACCGCCGACCAGCTGACCCGGCCCGGTTTCGCGATCGAGGTGGAACAGCTCCTGCACGGCCGTGCGCTGCCGCCGGGAGCGCTCGGGCTGGAGTTCACCGAACAGACCCTCGGCCTCGCGCGCGTCGGGGTGCCCCGGCTGCTGGCCCGGCTGCGCTCGTTCGGGCCGGCCATCGGCGTCGACGGCTTCGGCACCTGGTACGCGTCGCTGTCCACCCTCGACGTCCTGCCGCTGGACATGGTGAAGATCGATGGCCGCTTCCTGCACGCGATGCAGCGGGACCTGGAGGGCGAGGCTGTCCTGGCCTCGATCATCACACTGGCCCACCGGCGGCGGCTGGTCGTGACCGCCGAGGGCGTCGACAGCGCGGTCACGGCGTCCCGGCTGGCGGCGATGCACTGTGACCGGGGAGCCGGCCGCCTGTTCTGCCCGCCCGTCCCCACCGACGACGCCCGGATGATCGCCCTGGGCCGCGGCCGGCCGAACCGGCGCCACGGGCGCTCCCGGCCGGCCAGCGGCACGGGACGCGCCGGGCGCGCCGCGCCCGACCGCGGTGACCGGGCCACCGGCACCGCCAGCATGGCCGCCGTCATCTGACCGGGAACCACCGTCGTCCGGTCGAGAAAATTCGGTCGCGGCCCCGGAACGGACGTGGGAGCCTGCGATAAAGGAGGCAGCGACATGACGTTTCCCGCCCTCTTCGACGCCTCCGGCGAGGCGCTCGACCTCGCCGACCGTCTGGCACTGCGCCGGGTACCAGGCCTGGCAACCGAGCTCGACGACGTCACCGAGGTCGAGTACCGCCAGCTCCGGCTGGAGCGGGTGGTCCTCATCGGGGTGTGGACCTCGGGCACGGCCGCCGAGGCGGAGACCTCCATGGCCGAGCTCGCCGCCCTGGCGGCCACGGCCGGCTCGGTCATCCTGGACGCGCTCGTCCAGCGTCGGGACACTCCCGACTCGGCGACGTACGTCGGCTCCGGCAAGGCGCGTGAGCTGCGCGACGTCGTCACCGCCACCGGCGCCGACACCGTCGTCTGCGACGGTGAGCTGACCCCCGGCCAGCTGCGCCAGCTGGAGGACGTCGTCAAGGTCAAGGTCATCGACCGGACCGCGCTGATCCTCGACATCTTCGCCCAGCACGCCACCTCCCGGGAGGGCAAGGCCCAGGTCGAGCTCGCGCAGCTGCAGTACATGCTGCCGCGGCTGCGTGGCTGGGGTGAGTCGATGTCCCGCGCCGGTGGTGGCATCGGCACCCGCGGCCCCGGCGAGACGAAGATCGAGACGGACCGGCGGCGGCTGCGCACGCGCATGGCCAGGCTCCGCCGGGAGCTCGCCGGGATGAAGACGGTCCGGACGACCAAACGCTCGGCGCGGCAGCGCAGCGGCATCCCCGCGGTCGCGATCACCGGCTACACCAACGCCGGCAAGTCCTCGCTGCTCAACCGGCTGACCGGCGCCGGGGTGCTGGTCGAGGACGCCCTGTTCGCCACGCTGGACCCGGCCGTGCGGCGGGCCACGCTGCCCGACGGCCGGACGTTCACCCTCGCCGACACCGTCGGCTTCGTCCGCCACCTGCCGCACCAGATCGTGGAGGCGTTCCGCTCCACCCTGGAGGAGGTCGCCGACGCCGACCTGCTGCTGCACGTCGTCGACGGCTCGCATCCCGACCCGATGTCACAGATCTCCGCGGTCCGCACCGTGATCAACGACATCGACGCCGGGGACGTCCCCGAGCTGCTGGTCGTGAACAAGATCGACGCCGCCGGCCCGGACGTGCTCGCCCGGGTGCGCCGCGCCGTCCCCGGCGCGCTCCTCGTCTCGGCGCGCACCGGGGAGGGGCTGGCCGCCCTGGTGGCGGAGCTGACCGAGCGCGTCCCCCACCCCGACGTCGAGGTGTGCGTGCTGCTGCCGTTCACCCGCGGTGACCTGGTCTCCCGGGTGTACGCCCGCGGGGAGGTCCTCGGCCTCGAGCACACGGCGACCGGCACGGTCCTGCGGGCCCGGGTACCGGCCGAGCTCGCCTCCCAGCTCACCAGCTTCTTCCTCGAACCGGCCTGAGGCTGGCCTGAGGCTGGCGGGCCTACGCGGCCCGCTGGCCCACGCCGTTGCGCCAGAACTCGACCAGCAGCGCGGCGGTGACCTCCGGGTTCTCGGTCGCCGGCGAATGCGCCGCCCCGGCGATCACCTCGTAGCGGGCGTCCAGGCGTGCCGCCATCTCCGCCTGCAGACGCGGCGGCCAGGCGTCGTCGGCGGCCCCGTGGGCGACCAGCACGGGTACGTCGTCCTGGCTGACGGCGTCAGCGAGCTCACCGACCCGGTCGGGTTCGCTCAGCAGCTGCTCCCCCATCACCCGCAGGCCGACGTTGCTGCTGGCGAAGAACCGGCGCTCCAGGAACTCCAGGCCACCGGGCGGGTACACGGCGGTGTCCGCGGCCCGCATGGCGGCCCATACCGCGTCCCGGCCGCTGCGCTTGTACACCACCCGCATGGCCTGCAGCGCGATCCGCCGAGGGCCGACGATCCCGGCCGGGCCGGAGCTGAGCAGCACGAGGCTTGCCACGCACGACGGGCGGGCGATGACCGCGGTCCGCGCGACCAGCCCCCCGAAGGAATGGCCGAGCAGGTGCACCGGGCGACCGATCTCGTCGGCCACCCGGCCGACGTGTCCGGCCAGCGCGTCGACCGTGCAGTCCCGCTCCGGGTCGGCCGCGGGTGACTCGTACTGGCCGTGCTGGTCGACCGCGACCACGTCGAACCCGGCCCGCGCGAGCCGCGGAATGATCGGCAGGAAGTCCTCCTTGCTCCCGGTGTAACCGGGCAGCAGGACGACCGGCGGGTCGACGGGCGATCCGGCTCGTAGGACCGCGAGGCTCGCGCAGGTCGAGTGCTGTACCCCGGATGGCAGTTCCGTCGACCTCGAGATCATTACCCAGGACTCCCCTGCTCCCACACGGCGACCACGTACCCCACACCGTAAGGGGCGGCGACATACTCAGCACGAGACGTCCATGACCACGTGCGCGTGTCGCTCATGGTGATGCCCGGATCGTGCGCTGTGGCGGTGACGGTAGCACCGGCAAGCCGCGCGCCGGCGAGTACCTGCCACGACGCGCGGCCCGCCGCCAGCAGCTCCCGCGAGAGAGCCGGGTCCAGGCGCAGCAGCGCGGCCGCGTCGCCGGCGGCGAGCGCCGCCGCCACCGCGGCGTCGTGGCCGTCCGCGCGGCTGTCGAACCCGC
>NZ_CAKKTL010000092.1:0-19006 GCF_920664355.1 Protofrankia sp. CiP1_Cm_nod2 | reverse complement strand
GCCGGGGCCGGCCGGCTGGCTGGTGAGGTGCGCGAGGCGCTGCGGGCGCTGGCCGCCGCCGACCCGCGTCCCAACGCGAGCCTGGCCGCGGTCGCCGAGGCGTTCCCGAGCGGTCCGGACACCTGGGCCGCGACGGCGGCCGCGGCGTTCTCCTCCGCCCGGAAGTGGAGCGGGGCGAGCTTCGGCCGGCACGGGCACTGGGTGCTCGGCGCGCCCGACGTCCTGCTGCCGCCCGGGCACGCCGCGGTCGCCGAGGCCGACCGGCTGGCCTCCCGGGGGCTGCGGGTGCTGCTGCTCGGCCGGGCCGGCATCCCGGTGGACGCGCCGGGCGCGCCCGGCACGGTGGTCCCGCTGGCGCTGCTCGTCATCGAGCAGAAGATCCGCGACGACGCCGCCGACACCCTGCGCTACTTCGCGGCGGAGAACGTCGAACTGAAGATCATATCGGGGGACAGCGCGCTGTCCGTCGCGGCGGTCGCCAGCACGCTCGGGATCGCCGGTGCCGACCGGCCGGTGGACGCCCGGACGCTGCCCGACGACGACATCCCCGCGCTGGCCGAGCGGATGGCGACGGGGTCGATCTTCGGCCGGGTGGCGCCGGACCAGAAGCGCGCCATGGTCAGGGCCCTGCAGTCCGACGGCCACACCGTGGCCATGACCGGCGACGGGGTCAACGACGTGCTCGCGCTCAAGGACGCCGACATCGGCGTGGCCATGGGCTCGGGCAGCCCCGCGGCCCGGGCGGTCGCGCAGATCGTCCTGCTGGACAACACCTTCGCCGCTCTCCCGCACGTCGTGGCCGAGGGACGGCGGGTGATAGGCAACATCGAGCGGGTGTCCGTCCTGTTCCTGACCAAGACGGTCTACTCGGTGCTGCTGGCCATCCTGATCGGGGCGGCGCAGCTGAGGTTCCCGTTCCTGCCCCGGCACGTGACGCTCATCGGCTGGTTCACCATCGGCGTCCCGGCGTTCTTCCTGGCGCTCGCGCCCAACACCGAGCGGGCCCGGGCCGGGTTCGTGCCGCGGGTCATGCGCCGGGCGGTGCCGGCGGGTGCCGTGGTGGCGGTGGCGAGCTTCGTGACCTACCTGCTCGTCCGCTCCGGCGGCGAGGGCACGCCCGAGCAGGAGAGCACCGCCGTCGTGATCACGCTTGTCATGATCGCAACATGGGTGCTGGCAGTGGTGGCCCGGCCGTATGCCTGGTGGAAGGTCCTGCTGGTGGCTGCCATGGCCGGTGGCTTCCTGCTGTGCCTGCTGCTGCCGGTGGGGCAGCGCGTCTTCGAGTTCGACACGTCGGACGCCGGCGTCGTCGCCGTGGCGGCCACCTGCGGCGCGGCCGGCATGGCCCTGGTGGAGCTCGTCTGGCGGCTGGTGGGGCACTTCTGGCCCGTGAACGCCGAGGGCACGGCCCACGGCCGGCCGTCCAGGCCCTGAACCACCGGGCCGGGCCGGGCGTGGCTGCCCGGGCTGCCGGGCCGGGCGTGGCGGGCGTGGGTGCCCGGGCTGCCGGGCCGGGCGTGGCGGGTGGTGTGGCCGACCACGCACGTGTGGGGGTGGGAAAAGGCGTCGGTCTCCCCGCCGGGCGCCGGCCGGCGCTGGTTCGATAGGCGAAGTGATGGTGGGGGCCGTGGGGGTGCTGGCCTGTCCCGGAAGGAGCCGACGGTGGTCCTGTCCCGCCGGATCGTTGGTGGCGCAGACTGTTTCGACCCCCACGACCCCGGGCTCGTCCACGACCCGTACCCCGTCTTCGCCGAACTGCGGGCGGCCGGCCGCCCGCTGTGGAGCGAACAGCTCGGGATGTGGCTGGCCGCCAGGTACCGCGACGCCGACGCGGTGCTGCGCCATCGCGCGCTGGGCAGGATCCACCCGCCGCGACAGCCCGAGGGCCTGTGGGCGCTGTTCAACCAGCTCGAGCGCGACTCGGTCCTCGGCTGCGAGCCGCCCAAGCACACCCGGCTGCGGGGCCTGCTCGGCAAGGCGTTCGTCCGCGGCAACATCGAGCGGCTGCGCCCGCACATCGAGGAGCTGTGCGGGGGCCTCCTCGACGGGCTGGCGGAAAGGGCCCGCGACGGCGAGCCGTTCGACCTGATCACCGACTACGCCGAACCGCTGCCAGTGATGATCATAGCCGAGCTGCTCGGTATCCCGGACGGCGACCGGCACCTGCTGCGCCCCTGGTCGGCGGCCATGATGAAGATGAACGAGTACGGGCGGACGCCCGCCGCGGAGGCCGCCGCCCGCGCCGCCGCGGCCGAGTTCGACGCCTTCGTCCGGGACCTCGCGGTGCGCCGCCGGCGCGGCCCCCGGGACGATGTGATCACCCATCTGGTCCAGGCGGAGCAGGACGGTGAGCAGCTCAGCGAGGACGAGCTGGTCGCCACGGTCGTGGTGCTGCTCAACGCCGGGCACGAGGCCAGCGTCAACTGCCTCGGCAACGGGATGGTCGTCCTGCTGAACCATCCCGACCAGCAGCGGCGGCTGGCCGAGCGGCCGCTGGAGCTCGCCGCCACCGCGACCGAGGAGTTCCTGCGCTTCGACTCCCCGCTGCACCTGTTCGAACGGACCGCGATGGCGGACGTCGAGATCGGCGGGGCGGTCATCCGGGCGGGGGAGCGGATCGCCGCCCTGCTCGGCTCGGCCAACCGGGACGGCGAGATGTTCGAGCGGGCCGACGAGTTCGACATCGGCCGGGAGCCGAACCCGCACATCGCCTTCGGCGGCGGGGTCCACTTCTGCGTGGGCGCGCCGCTGGCCCGGGTGGAGGTGGCGATCGCCGTACGCTGCCTGATCGAACGCTTCCCGCGGCTGCGTCCGGCCGGCACACCGGTACGGCGTCCGGCATTCGTCCAACGCGGCTGGACCCGCGTGCCGGTGGCCGTCTGACGGCGCGGCGGTTTCCGTGAACCGTCGCGGGTGGGCGCGGCATGCGGGCAGGTGTATGCCGCGCCCGGGATCTCACGCCGGATGGCTGCCCGCGAGCCGGCTGAGGAAAGCGGTGTTGTCGTAGAAGTTCTCGACCTCGACCAGCCTGAGGTCGTCCGCGCAGCGGGCCACGGTGACACCGAAGATCTCGATGCGCTCACCGGTCGGGGGCGCCTCTTTGTACGGCCCGCTGAAGGTGCCCCAGTGCCGCCATTTGAACGCGATCACGGGCGGTGGTGAGTAGACGTCCAGCACCTCCCAGAAGAAGCCGCCGGGGAAGGCTTTGTGGAACACCTCGTGGGAGGACTCGAAGGTTTCGTTCCCCGCCGAGTAGTGGGGGTTCTCGCCGATGAGGATGTTGTAGCTGCCCTTTTCCGCGAGGTCGGCGGCGGTGGCCGCCGGGCCGCCGTTCACCTGGACCCGCAGCCGTTCGGTCACCATGCTGACCCACTGGGCTGGATCCTTCTTGTGCGAGAGCTCCATCTCGAATACCTGGACCACCTTCTCGACGATGTCCGCGAGCGAGCCCTCGGCATGCTGGCAGGTGCGTTCCCGGGGCATTGTCTCCCGGGAGTGGCGGTAGTCCGGTGGTGCCCCGTCGCGCCACCGGACGCCAGCGGAGCCGGCAATGACGGCGTCCCGGCCCTGAACATGCAGCGGCTGGTTCCCGGCGGTTCTGTCGCTCACCGCTATCCTCCTGTTCCTGCCGTCTGGCCAAGGTTTTCGGGGAGCGTTGTCCCGAAGCTTTTCCGTGTTCTTCCGGGCCACGTCGCGGCGTGGTTCCGGGCGGAAATCTCCCTGCTGGCTCGCGCTGTTGGATGGCACGGGATTCAGGGGTTCCGACAGAATACGGGAAGCGGTGTCGAGTGTATCGTCCTCCCGGTCCGGTTTCTTCCTGGGAACGCCGGACATGTTGCCGTTTCCCGCGGGTCCTTGGTACGCCGTGGCGGCAGCCGTCAGGCCCATTGCGGACGACGGTCCGGTAGCCGTTCGGGAGGTGCTCGCGCGATGCGGCGGCCGGCAGCCGTCCGCCGGCCTCCCGCGGTGGTGATCATTTATGTCCCGTGCGTCACTGGTTGCTCTCTGTATTTATATGAACGCCGAGCGCGTCGAACTCGAGAGGCGGGATCGAGTTCCACTTCGGATGAACAATTCGGACACAGCGGTAACAATGGACATCATGGAATGCTCACGGATGGCCCGCCGGTCGCCGGCGGGCCATCCGGCAGCCGAGCAGGCTTGACTGCGAGGTCGGCTGCTGCTTTTCTCAGACTGTTCGAGTCGGTGGAAGCCGGTGTGAATCCGGCACGGTCGCGCCACTGTCACCGGCGTCGCCCCCAGGGCGGCACCGGAAGTCAGACCCATCGTCGGACGAGCGTCACCGAACAAGCCCTGCCCGAGTGGAACGCGTGATTCCTGTGGAGGTTCCCGCCATGGCACACCCAGGCGTTCTGGACGCCCCTGCCGCCCCCGCGCCGCTGCCGACGATCCCGCTGAGCGAACTGGCCCCGTTCGCGCTCTTCGGGTCGCTGCTGGCGCTGGTCCTGCTCTACTTCGTCGGTGCGGAGCAGGGCGCGGTGTCGCTCGTGGCCGGCAGCAACGTCCACGAGTTCGTGCACGACGCGCGTCACCTGCTCGGCTTCCCCTGCCACTGAGCGGGGGCGCGACATGGTTCGCACGCTGCTGATCCGCGGGATGCTGGTCGGCGTGGCCGCCGCCGTCCTCGCCTTCGTCGTCGCGAAGGTCTTCGGGGAGAGCCAGGTCGGCCTCGCGATCGCGTTCGAGGCGGCGCACGAGGCGCCCGGGGCCCCCGCCGAGCCGGAGGTGGTGTCCCGCACGGTGCAGAGCACCATCGGCCTGTTCACCGGGCTGCTGGCGTTCGGGGTCGCCGTCGGCGGGCTGTTCTCCCTCGCCTACGCCGTCGCGCAGGGCCGGCTGGGAGCGCTGCGCGCCCGCACGACCGCGGGGCTGGTAGCCCTCGCCGGTTTCGCGGGGATGTACCTGCTGCCCAGCCTGAAGTACCCGGCCAACCCGCCGGCGGTCGGCAATCCGGACACGATCGCCGATCGCACCAGTCTGTACTTCGCCGCGATGCTGATCGCGCTGGCCGTGGTCGCCGGCGGTTTTGTGGCCGCCCGGCGGCTTGCCCCCCGGTTCGGCTCGTGGGACGCGGCACTGCTGGCGCTGGCCGGCGGTCTGGTCGTCATCGGCCTCGCCTACTACGCCCTGCCGGCGGCGGACGAGACACCGGAAGGCTTCCCGGCGGACGTGCTGTGGCGGTTCCGGGTCGATTCCCTGGCGATCCAGGCGACGTTGTGGGCCACCGTCGGGCTGCTCTTCGGGGCTCTGACGGAACGCGCCAACCGCCCCGCCCCGGTCCGGGCACCGGGTGCCACGCCGGTATCGACGCTGGTGGGGGAAGCTCCGACGGCCCCAGGCGGATCACCGGTCGCCACCGGGGCGTGAGTGCGGGCGGGCCGCTGCGGCTGACCCTGGTCAGCCACGCCCGGACCGCCGCCGTGCGAGCGGCGCGCTTCGGCGCCGACGACGACACCATCGACGACGCCGAAGCCCGCCGGGCCGCCGCCGCGGCCACAGCGCACACGACGCACATGCCCGAGCACACGTCCGAAATGTCACGCACCCCCTTCGGACGGGTGCTGCGCGGTGGGCGGGCCTGGTGCGACCGCTCCCTGCGCACCCGCCAGACAGCTCAGGCGCTGGGCCTGTCGGCCACGCCCGACCCGGCCCTGCGCGACCTCGACGTCGGGGCCTGGGCGGGCCGCTCGCTCGACGAGATCAGCCCCGCGGACCTGCGGCTGTGGACCGGGGATCCGGCCGCGGCGCCGCACGGCGGCGAATCCGTCGTGGACCTGCTCGACCGCGTCGCGGCCTGGCTGGCCGCCCGTGCCACCGACCCGGAGCACGTGATCGCCGTGACCCACCCGGCGGTCGTCCGGGCCGTGCTGGTCACGGCGCTGCGATCGCCACCGGAGGTGTTCTGGCGCGTCGACGTCCCACCACTGTCCGCGACCCTCCTGCACGGCCGCCTGCCAGCCACCCCCACCTCACTCGGGCACGCGGGCGGCAAAGCCGGCACGGGAAGCATGGTGTGGACCCTGCGACACGCCTGCATGCCACTGTAAGACCAGCAGTTCACGGCACAGTGCGCAAGCTGTCCTGTCTCTCCTGCGCCGAGGACCCGACCATGCTCTGTGACCGTGATGGTGGCGTGCGGCGTGCCGCGGTGGGCGCTGTCGTCGTGATGGCTGCCGTTGCCCGGAGCCTTTCAGCCGCTGGTCATGGCGGGTTGGGTGTGTGGCGCAGGTGGATGGCGATGGCGTGGGAGCGGTTTGCGGCCCCGAGCTTGCGTAGGATGGCGCGGACGTGGCTCTTGACGGTCGCGGCTGAGATGACGAGGCGTTCGCCGATCTGTTCGTTGGGCAGGCCGGCGCACATCAGGTCGGCGACCTCGCGTTCACGGCTCGTGAGGATGCCCGGTGACTCCTCGGGGGCGTCCACCGGCGGGCTGGCGGTGTCGGGCTCGTAGCGCCCGGGCGCGCGCGGCACGGTGGGGAGAAGATCGATGGCGTGGTCGGGCGGCGCGGTGTCGAGGCCCTGGCGCTGGGCGGCCCGCTGGACCAGACGCCGTTGCGTGTCGAGACGCTGCCGGTGGACCGCGCGTTCGTAGACACGCCCGAAGCCCTCGGCGAAGGCCCAGGCCACCTCGAGGTCGTCGCGGTCGACCTCGCGCGCCTCGCCCGAACGGTCGAGGTGCAGCAGGCCGATCACGGTGTCGGCCGGGGCGATCGGGGCGACCACGAACGAGCTGGTCAGCAGCCGGCGCAGCGCAGGGTGGACGCGGGGATCGCTCGCCGGACGCTCGACGAGGGCCGGGCGTCTCTCGGCCACGACCTCGGCCTCCAGCGGAAGGCGCTCGACGGGCATCGGGCCGAGCTCGTGCCACGCCGCCGTGGTGCCCGTGCCGCTGGCCGTGCCAGCCGAGACCGCCGTGCCGGCCGAGATGACCGTGCCGGCCGAGATGACCGTGCCGGCCGAACTGCTCCGGCCGGCCGGCCCGGCCCGGCCGGCCGAGCCGGTTCCGCCGGCCGGGACGGTCGTGTCGGCCGATCGCCAGGGGGACCAGACACCGTCGCTGACCCGGCTGAGCATCGCGCGCCGCACACCGCAGCTACGCAGCGCCTCGACGCAGGCGCGGTCGAGCAGATGTGCTGGATCCGCCACCGGCCGCAGGCGCTCCAGCCCGCGCCGCAGGGCCGCCCGGCGCGCGGATCTGCGGGTCAGGATGTGGCGGCTGAGGTGGCGTTCGAGCTCGAGGGCGCGCAACAGGTCGTCACGGATCTCCGGATCGACCGGGCCCGTCCGCCGGCGAAGCTCGCTCAGGGCCTGGTCGGCTGTCGCGCGCAGCTGGCGCAACACCTCGACGGGCTGGCTCCGGCCGGGCTGGCGCGGGTGCGGCGGCAGCGCGAGCCCCCATGAGCGCTGGGCACGCTGGGTGAGCCGGGCGGCCTCGGCGATGACCTGCCGTTCGCTGGGATCACGCCGTCCGCCGGCCGGGTGCGCCGACGCCGCCGGCGGTGCCGGGGACGCCGGCGGTGCCGCCGGCGCTGGCGGTGTCGAAGGTGGCGGCGGCATGGGCGTCCTTTCCGGCGGCATGTCCGGCGGCACGGCCGTCACCGGCCTCGCATGCGCAGGTAGCGGGCGGCGGCTTCGGCCCGGCTGGTCGCGCCCAGCTTGCGCAGGACGTGCGCGACGTGTGTCTTGACGGTCTGTTCGCCGAGCACGAGCTCACGGGCGATGCCGCTGTTGGTCTCCCCGGCGACGATGAGGTCGAGCACCTCGCGCTCGCGGGTGCTCAGCAGTGCGATCCGTCCTGGCGGTGGGGTGCTGTCCCGGTGATCCTCCTCCTCCTCCGGGTCGTCCTCGGGCGTGGGCGGCAGCTGGAGGCGCAGCTCGGCGTCGCTGACCGCGTCGAGGTCACGCGCGAGCGCGAGCTGGGCCGCCTGGAGGCGGGCGCGGCGGTGCTGGAGCTCCTCCGCGAAGACGGCGCGTTCGTACAGCAGCCCGACGTGTTCGGCGAAGAGCACGATGTTGTCGAGGTCGTCCTGGGTGACCGGATGGTCCTGCCCGCGGCGGTCGGCGTGCAGGAAGCCGATGACGCGGCCGCTGGGCATGAGGGGCGCGCCGACGTAGCCGCGCGCACCGGCGATCGTGACGAAGGCCTCGTGGCAGCGCGGGTCACCGGCCGCGTCGGCCACGAGGATGCCGATGCGCCGGCGCACCATCTCGGTCTCGAGCAGCATGTGCCGGAGGGGCAGCGTGGGCTCGTCCCCGAACGCGCGCCGGAACGCGTCGGTGTCCGGGTCGGCCCCCGGCGGCGGCAGGATCGGGATCCACTCGGAGTGGTGGACGCGTGAGATCATCGCCCGGGCGAACCCGCATGCCCGGGTGAGTTCGGGCGGGACGCGCTCGAGCAGTGCGGCGCTGGAGGCGCACCGGCGCAGCCGGCCGAGGGCCCGGTGGATCCCGACGCGCGCGCGGTCGCCCATCCAGAGGTTCTGTTCCTCGCACGCGCGCAGCTCGTCCGCCGTGCGTACGAGGGTTTCCAGCTCCTCAAGGCCGGCAGAGCCGGCGGGAGCTGCGGAGCCGGCAGAGCCGGCGGAGGCCACCGGGCCGGCAAGGCCGGCGGGGGCCGCAGGGCCGGGGGAGTCAAGGGGGCCGGGGGAGGAGGCCTGGGCGCGCACGGCCGCGATGTGCTGGTCCAGCTCCGTCCAGAGCTGTTTCTCGACGTAGCCACGGACCGCCCGGGCCCGCGCGCGCTGGCTGCGGATGCGCTGCGGCAGCTCGTCCACTGCCTGGCAGCGTAGCGCAGCTACGTGACACAGGGCGTGCGCATCACAGGGCGGAGCTGTCTACGCCCAGAGGGGGAGGGCGTTCACTCGCCGGGCCGTAGCCCCCGATCAACAACGGTGGCAGCGTCCTGGGGTGCTACCGGAGGAGGCACGGGCCCATGAGCGTGGCAGCCACACGACCAACGACCGCACCGCCAAACAGCACATCACCAGTCAGCGGACCACTGAACACCACGATCCAGTCGATCTTATCCGAGCCCACACTGTGCCAGGCGTTCTTACGGGTGGCGGACGCCAACGCCGACCACCTGGCGCTGAGCGGCTTCGGCGAGATCCTCGTCGGCGGCGTCACGGTCATGCCCGGCTACTTCGAGGACGCGGTGCGGCGGGGCAACCAGAGGCTCGCGCGGATCGAGCAGGCCGAACGCCGGAAGGTGCTCGACCACGACTGGGTGCCCGGAGGCGACGAGCTGACCCCGACGGCGAAGCTTAGGCGCAGGCCCGTCGAAGAGCGTTACGCCAAGATCATTGAGGGACTCTACGCATGAGCGTCACGTCCGCCACCGGCCACATCGTCGAGAGCGACGACCTGCGCCACCGGGTCGCGCCGGGTGTGAAGACCCGCGACAGCCTGTTCTGGACCCTGGTCCTGCCCGACGAGCGGATCGCCGCGCAGGTGTACGTCTGGACCGACGGGCGCGGTGTCGCCGGCCGGCAGGTCTGCGTCTACTTCCCCGACCGCGAGCGGAACGTCGTCCTGGGCGCCTTCAACGTCGAACTGGGCGACGCCAGCGAGCTGGACGACTGGCACTGCGCGGGCCTGTACCTGCGCCAGCCCGATCCGCTGCGCACCGCCGAGATCGTTTTTGCCGGCGACGAGGTGAGCATCGACTACCGTTTCGAGGCCAGCCACCGGCCCTTCAGCTACCGCGAGAACCCGGCGGGCTGCCCGCCGTGGATGGCGGCCAACCGCTTCGAGCAGGCCGGGCGCGCGTCGGGCACCCTACGGATCGGCGAGCGGGTCATCCCGTTCGCGGACGTGTGGGCGCACCGCGACCACTCCTGGGGCCGGCGGCACTGGAGCGCGGTGCAGCACTGGAAGTGGCTCGCCGCCGGTACCCCGTCGGGCGCGGAGCTCAACGCGATGTTCCACATCGCACGCGGCGAACTGGGCGTCAACGGCTACGTGCTGCGCGGCGGCGAACCGGTGGCGATCGTCGACAGCCGCCACCACGCCACCTACGACAGGGACATGGGCCAGGAGAGCCTGGAAGCCGAGCTGACCGACGCCCACGGCGGGACGACGCACCTGTGGATGCGGCGCTACGCCATCCTGCACCTGCCCGTCGGCTCCGACACGCTGATGTCCGAGGCTGCCTGCCAGGTGACCATCGACGGCGAGGCCGGCGCCGGGCAGTTCGAGACGCTGTGGCCCCGCGGCTACCTGAAGCGGCTGGTCGACGCGCAGTGAGCGCATCCTCCGAGACCGCCCCGCCCGCCGAGACCATCGGGGCCGTCCCGCCCGCCGGGGCTGCCCTGCCCGCCCTGCCCGCCCTGCCCGCCGGGGCCGTCCCGTCCGCCGGGCCTGTCCCACCTGTCGAGGCCGTTGCGTCCGGCGGGAGCGCGCCGCCCTTCGACGTCGGCCGGCTCGAGGCCTACCTGCGCGGTCTTGGGCTGTGCCGTGGGCCGATCACGCTGCGGCGCATCGGTGAGGGCCACTCCAACCTGACCTACCTGGTGTCCGACGGCGAGTGTCGGGTGGTGGTGCGCCGGCCACCGCCACCGCCGATCCCGCCGGGCGGCCACGACGTCGTCCGCGAGGCGCGGGTGCAGCGGGCGCTGGGGGACGAACCGGTCCCGGTGCCGCGGATCCTCGCCGTCGAGGAGTCCACCGCGGTGATCGGCGCGCCGTTCTACGTCATGGCACACGTCGCCGGGATCGTCGCCACCACCCGCACGCCACCGGCGCTCGACACGCCGGCCGGCAGGCGCGCGGTCGGTGAGGCGCTCGTCGACACGCTCGCCGCGCTGCACCGCGTCGACCACGCAGCCGCGGGCCTTGGGGATTTCGGGCGGCCCTCCGGCGACGTCACGCGTCACCTGCGGCGCTTCGCGCGGATCGTCGACCCCGACGGGCACGGCCTGCCGGGGGAGCTCGGCGCGCTGCTGGACTGGCTGGTGGACGACCCGCCGGCGCCGGCCGCGCCGGCGATCGTCCACGGCGACTTCCGGCTGGGCAACGTCATGCTCGCCGCCGGCCCGCCCGCCCGGCTGGTCGCCGTGCTCGACTGGGAGCTGGCGACGATCGGCGACCCGCTGCGCGACGTCGGCTACCTGCTGGCCACCTACGCGGTGCCCGGCGAGCCACCGCACGCGCTGACCGAGATGAGCGCGGCGACCCTCGCCGACGGCTACCCCTCCCGCGCCGAGCTGGCCGCCCGCTACGCGGCCGCCACCGGCACCGAGGTGCCCGACGTCGACTGGTACACGGCGATGGCCCTGTGGAAGCTCGCCGTCCTGTTCGAGTACCAGCGCCGCCGGGTGGCCGACGGGATCGGCGACGCCTACTACTCCCGGCCCGGCCTCGTCGAGGGCTTCCTCGCCGCGGCCCGGCCCCTCACGACAGGAGCGAACCTGTGATCGCCTTACCCGTCGGAACCGGCATCGAGGCGTTCGCCTGCCGGGACCGCGGCCGCGCCGAGCGCCGCGAAGCCTTCACCCGGCCGCGCCGCGGCCTTTCGAACCTCACCAACGTCTCGGACGTCACCAACGGGATGCGCGGGGTGCCGGCGACCTGGGCGGTGAAATGAGCCAGGCTGCGGACAAGGTCCTCTACGAGAAGAAGGGGCCGATCGCGTACGTCACGCTGAACCGGCCCGAGAAGCACAACGCGATCGATCCCGATGCCAACGAACGCCTGCGGGAGATCTGGACGGACTTCCGTGACGACGAGGAGATCCGCCTGGCGATCCTCACCGGTGCCGGGGACAAGGCGTTCTGCGCCGGGGCGGACCTGTCGACGATGGTCGGGCACTGGACGGGCGCCGGGCCGAGCCTCGGCCGCGAGGCGCTGCCCAGGGGCTTCGCTGGCGGGATCACCCGCGGGCTGCACCGCACGAAGAAGCCCGTCATCGCCGCGCTGAACGGCTACGTCATCGGCGGCGGCCTGGAGCTCGCGCTGGCCTGCGACATCCGCGTCGCCGCCGAGCACTGCGTGTTCGGCTCGTTCGAGCTACGCCGCGGGATGCACCCCGCCGACGGCGGCATCGTGCGCCTGGTGAACATCTGCGGCGCGGGGATCGCGCTCGAGTTGGAGCTGACCGGCGAGCCGATCGACGCCCGGCGGGCGTTGCAGTGCAACCTCGTCTCCCGGGTCGTGCCCGCCTGCGAGCTGATGGCCTGCGCGGAGGACCTCGCGGCAAAGATCCTGCGCAACCCGCAGCGCGCCGTGGAGTCGGCGAAGGACACGATCCTCGAAGTCATCGGGCGGCCGCTGGAGGACCAGCTCCGCATCGAAGCGCTCTACGGCTATTCGATCATGGATAATCCGGAGATCGACGCCGAGCGCAAGCGCTTCCTCGCCGAAGGCGACCCGCGATGACCGGCCGCTCCGCCGCCGGCAGCCACCCCGCCGCGTTCGCCGGGCGCATACAGGAGCAGTCGTGACTGAAGCGGTCAACATCGGCCTGTCGATCTTCAGCGACGACCTCGCGCGGTACCCGGCGCCCGAACGCCGCCGGCTGCTCGGGCTGGCGGCCGAGGCCGGGCTGGGGCACCTGCACTGCGGCGACCACGTGAGCTTCCACGGCGGCTACGGCTGGGACGGCCTGACCAACGCCACGATGCTGCTCAACCTGCAGGACGAGCTGCCCGTGCACGTCGGCATCTACCAGCTGCCGCTGCGCCACCCGACCACCGTCACCCGGCAGCTGTCGACGGTGTGCGAGATGCACCCGGGCCGGCTCGTGCTCGGCGTCGGTGTCGGCGGCGACGACCGCAGGGAGATGGAGGTCTGCGGCGTCGACCCGCGCACCCGCGGTAAGCGGACGGACGAGAGCCTGCGGATCATCCGCCGTCAGATGACCGGTGAGGCCGTGACGTTCGCCGGCGAGATCTTCAACCTGGTCGACGCGGCGGTGCACCCGGTGGTCGATCCGCCCGTGCCGCTGCTCGTCGGCGGCCGTGGCGACGCGGCCCTGCGCCGGACCGCCAGCCTCGGCGACGGCTGGCTGGCCATCTGGGCCTCCCCGCGGCGGGTGCGCTCCTTCATCGAGCAGGTCGACGAGGAGGCGGCGCGCATCGGCCGCACCGGCGTCGCCTGGCGCCATGGCATCATCGTCTGGTGCGAGTTCGGGCCGGACCCCGACCGTGCCGCGCACCGGCTGGCCGAGAACATGCGGAACGTCTACAAGCTGCCCCGCGAGGCCTTCGAGAAGTGGTCGCCGGCCGGGCCGCCCGAGGCCGTCGCCGAGTTCTGCGCCCCGTACCTGGACACCGGGATCACCGACCTGACCTTCATCACCCAGGGTGAGGATCTGGCCGCCTCGATCCAGTCCACCGCCGAGGTCCGGAAGCTCCTGGGCCTGCCCGTCCCGGTGTCAGTGACGCGCCCGGCCCCGGGCGGGACGCATCCGGCCCGGGGCGAGACGTGCTCGGCCCGGGCCGAGAGATCAGCTACCGGTGGAGCGGTAGTGGCGTAGACCGGCGCGCCAGGCCACGGCGGCGAGGGTCAGCAGGACGACGGCCACCAGCGGGGAGGCGAAACGGAACACGGACGGCAGGCCCAGCGGGTCGGGCTTGCCGAGCACGTACAGGGCGGGCTGCCAGTTGAGGAACGCCAGCGGGACGAGGAAGGTCAGCAGCCGCATCCCGTCCCGGCCGTAGATCGACATCGGGTACTGGGTCAGGAAGCTCCCGCCGTAGGTGACCGCGTTCATCGCCTCCGCGGCCTGCTCGACGGCGAACTGGAACGCCGCCCCGGCGATCCAGACCGCGCTGAAGATACCGACCCCACAGATAATCATAGTGGCGACGAGCAGGACGCGGCCAGGGGTCCAGGGCACGTCCAGCCCCGCGAGGGACAGCGCGAGAACGCCGACACCCTGGACGATCCCACCGAGACGGCGCGGGGAGAAACCGTCCGTGGCGACCTGCACGAGCAGCCCGGCCGGCCGGACCAGCATCACGTCGAGGCTGCCGTCCCGGATGCGTTCGCCGACCCGTTCCAGCGTCCCGAAGAACATGTTGGACACGGCAAAGGCGGTGCAGGACGTCCCGAAGAGGAAACCCACCTCGGCAAGGCCGAAACCGGCCAGGTGCGGCACGCGGGTGAACAGCACGCCGATCACCGCGATGTCCAGCCCGGTCGCCAGGAACTGCCCGACGGCCAGCAGCAGCACCGAGGCGCGGTACTGCCAGGCCACCCGCGTCCAGGCCGCCGCGAACAGCAGATAGTGCCGCACCGCTTCGTACCGGCGGCTCCGGCCGGGATGTTCGTCCCGGCTGTGCCGCTTGTTGCGGCCGGGATGTTCATCCCGGCTGGGCCGTTCGTGCTGGCTGGAACGTTCGTCCGAGCTGTGCCGGTTGTTCCTGCGGCCGGGGCGGGCCGCGCTGTTGTCAGCCACCCTGGACGACCAGCTTCCGGGTGGCGTGGGCGGTGAGCGCGCGGCCGGCCGCGAGGAGCGCGACGGCCCAGCCCACCTGGAACGCGATCGCCGCGACCAGCGACGCGCCGGTCCGGTTGCCGAGCAGGACGTCCGCCGGTATCTGCATCATCGCGGCGAAGGGCAGCGCCTCGGCAAGGTCCCGCAGCACTCCCGGCATGATCGTCAACGGCATGGAGATGCCGGAGAAGAACACCGTGAACAGGGTGTAGGCGCTTTCCAGCCCTCGCTGGTCGAGCAGCCAGAAGGTCGTGAGGGCGATCAGGTAACGCAGCCCGAAACTGACCAGGAAACCCAGGACCACGGACACGGCGAACAGCCCCCACACGCCGGCGGCATCCCACACACCGGCGGCGGACGCCGTGCCCGCGGCGGCGGCCGGGCTTGCGGGCGTCGGCAGGCGCAGGTCGAACAGGAGGGCCGCGACCAGCGTGGGCGGCAGTCCCCGGGTGAGCAGCTGGACTGCGGCGCGCCCGGCGTCGTCCGCCAGCCACCAGGTCTGGAAGCCCACCGGCCGAGCCATGTCCATCGCGACGGCGCCGGAACGGATGCGCTCGGGCAGGTCGATGCCGCCGCCGAACAGCGCCATCGACGTGATCAGCCCCTGCCCGAGGAAGACGAACGTCACGACGCCGCTGGTGTCGTACCCGCCGAGGCCGGGCCGCTGGTGCCACACCTGGAGCAGGACGTAGGCGCGGATGATCCCGAACACGGTGTTGGTGAACGCGCCCGCGACCGTGGCGGCCCGGTAGCCGGCATATCGCCGAGCGCTGTACCGGGCGACCGCGAGATAGGTGCCGACACCCCCTCTCACCGCGACGCCACTGTCAGCGCCGCCGTCGCTGATGACGCCGCCGTCGCTGATGACGCCGCCGTCGGTGATGCCGTTTCTCGCGGTGCCGCTGCCGACAGTGCCGCTGCGGGTGGTATAGCTCTCAGCGATGTCGCGGTCACGGGTTCCTCGCGCCCGAGGAGTCCACGATGCCCGGGGAACTCGCGGCGCCCGAGGAGTTCACACTGCCCGAGGTGCTCACGCTGCCTGCGGTGCCCGAGGTGCCCGAGGTGTACAGCCGGGTGATGATCTCCTCGATCGCCGGTTCGCGGATGGACAGGTCGACCAGCGGGTACCGGTCGGCCACGGCGGCGACCAGTGGCGCCGCGCTCTCGCCCGCCGGGAACGCCAGCCACTGGCGGGGCCCGTCCACCTCGACCACCCGGGTACCGGCCACGTCGATCGGCGGCCAAGGCTCGGCCAGGTCGACGACCAGGACGCGCTCCCCGCCGATCTGGGCGCGCAGGTCCGCCAGCCGCCCGTCGAAACCCAGCCGGCCGTGGTCGATGACGAGCACCCGCGGGCACATCTGCTCGATGTCGGTCATGTCGTGGGTGGTGAGCATGATGGTGGTCCCGCGCTCCCGGTTGAGCGCGGTGAGGAAGCCGCGTACGGCGGCCTTGGAGACGACGTCGAGACCGATCGTCGGCTCGTCCAGATACACGATCTCCGGGTCGTGCAGCAGCGCGGCCGTGAGATCGCCGCGCATGCGCTGACCGAGCGAGAGCTGCCGGACGGGCGTGTCAAGAAAAGAGGCGAGCTGTAACAGTTCGACAAATTGGTCGAGGTTTTCCTGATACCGTCCCGCCGGGATTCGGTAAATACGCCGGAGCAGATCGAAGCTGTCCCGCAACGGCAGATCCCACCACAGCGTCGTACGCTGCCCGAAAACCACCCCCAGCCGACGCGCCAGTTCCGTGCGCTGTCGGGACGGGTCAAGACTGCAGACCCGGATGCGCCCGGCGCTGGGCACCAGAATCCCGATCAACATCTTGATCGTCGTGGACTTCCCCGCCCCGTTCGGCCCCAGATACCCGACCATCTCCCCGGCGTCGACCCGGAAGGTCAGGTCACTCACAGCGGCAACGTCCACCCGCTCCCGCCGCACCCGCCCGGCCCTGCGCCGCACCACAAAGGTCTTCCCGACCCCGTCCACCTCGATAACAGGCCCGGGCCCCACGCCCCTGCCCGCAGCCTCCGCACCCGCGCCCACCGCCCGCCCGTCTACACCGGGATCACCCAGGCCATCCCCACCGCCCCACCCACCCGGTGCGGCTGCCGACGAGGGAAAGGCGGTAGTCACAACTGATCATAATACCGCCTCGCCCAGCCGCCTCCAGCAACGGCCACCATCACGGGCGGCACCACCTACCGTGTTTGGCCCGAGCCCCACAGCCAAACTCTCTCTGTTCGCGGGAAATACGGATCGGCGTCACCCTCCCATGGCCCGAACAGCTGCAGTCCGATTCCTTTTTTGCCCACGCGGAGACAACATCCTGGGGCTTCAAGACGAAAGGAGCACCCGTCCGGCTCGATTTTTGCCCGCATGGGAACGGCTGGTCGGCCGGTGGGTTCCGGATCCTGCGGTTGCAGTCCGGCTCGGTTTTTGCCCACGTGGGAGCCTGCGGCATTGGCAGCCGCACCTGACGAGTGGCTTGTCGCAGTTCGACTCGGATTTTGCCTGCGCGGGGACCCCGTCACAGTTTTCACCCCCGCTGACCTGCGACGATGCAAGATCGTTCCAGAACCTCCGGGAGGTGGATAACTGGGCAAAAATTCATGATCGATAACGTTTGTGCGGGTCAGGGAGGTGCCGATGTTTTCCGGAACCTCCCCCGATCCGCGGCGTGTCGGAGGTCCTGGGCGACGATCAAGGTTGTGCGGTTTGACAGGAAGCCGCATCGTGTGCTGCTCGGCCGGCCGAGCGCGGTGCCGGCGGGCCCGTAGGGTCTCCCTGGGGCTGCGCCCCTGGCCCCGCCCCTCCCGGCCGACCGGATGGCACGCCTGTGACCTGGCCACCGACACCACCTCCTGTCCGGGAGTACCGGGCGTATGTTCCGGCTCGGCGCTCCACGAGCCAGCCCCCTGCCTGGCCGATTCGCCCACAGGGCCGGACCTGCGGGGGCTGCGGCGCTGGCACGGGCGGACGGCAGCGGGTCACGGGCCACTCCGAAGACACAGATGCGGCATGTCCGGGTCGACGGTCGCCGGTACCCTCATCTTGTAGCCATGCCGAGCCGGACACGATGTAGGGGGTCGCGATGCGGGCGCCCCGTCGCCGACGGCCACGCAGCTCAACCAAGCTGATAGCCGCCGATCCGGGGTATCTGGCTGCCCTGGCCGCGCGGGTTTCCTACACCCCGAGCCCCGAGCACAAGGACTACCTGACCAGCGCCGGGCCGGGGAAGCTGCGAAGTGACGCGTCGGCGTGTCCACGTGACCTGGTGCTCGACGATGTCGCCAAATGGCTGTACGACGCGGTGCGCGCTGGCAACGTCAGCGCACACGTCGAGGGTGATTTCCCGCGTTACGTATGGACGCGGGTCGGTGAACGCGTCTACGAGGCGCGTCTGTGTAACTCGGGGTCTGGCGAGTACAAGGGATACCCGATCCTTCCCGCGGAAGCTCCGGGGTGGCTTCCGTGAGTGTCGGGGTCGAGTTGCGGATCGAGTGGCTTGACGCACCCGGCGTGCGTGCTCCCGAACTGGCCGCCACCTGGGCGAGGTACGAGCTGTGGGTGGACGGCAGATGTGTGACGCAGGTGGAGGAGGCCGGTGGCACCTTCCGGCGGTCGGTCTATGGCAGTCTTTATCCGCTGGCGGAATGGATCGCCACCAACTGGTGGCTGCTGACGGGGCACATTCGTCCCTCCGCCATCAGGCCCACGCACTGGACGTGGTCCAACCTGCGCCGGTATCCCTGGCTGCGCCAGCACAACCTGCGGGGCGCCGGAGACGGGATGGCCTGGCCCGACCTGACAGCGGTACCCGAAGGGGCGATCACCCGGATTGTCTGGGCCGCCGACGAGGACCGGGTGCCGGGGGCGTTGCGGTTCGCGTCACGCGGACGAGCGCTGGTGCGCTCCGACGAAGCCAGAAAGACGTTGGCCGGCATCGTCCAACGCGTCCTTGACCGGCTCGCGGAGTCGGACGTCGGGAAGACGCCGCTTTCCACGGAATGGGCGGAAATAGGAAACGCGGACGAAGAGGAGCGGGATTTCTTCCTGGCGGCGGCCAGGCTGGGCCTCGACCCGTATGCGGTCGACGAGGAGACCACGGCGAAACTGCTGGCCATTGTGCCGGCCATCCCGGACGAGCTTCGGGACGACTTCCTGGACAGCGCGGACCTCGACACCCTTGACATAGCCGCTGCGTGGCTCCCGAAAGCGTCCGAAGCGGCTCGCCACGCGTCAGCCGACGCCGCGATGCCGTTGGATCCTCTTCGTGCGGCGGTGGCGGGTGAGCTCGCCGCGGGCGCCGTGCGGGACGGCGCCGGCCTTCGACAGTCATGGCATGTCGGCTTCGACATGGCACGCGCGGTGCGGCAGGCGCTGGGCACCGGGGCGACCGTGCCCTTCGACATATCCGCCTGGGTGGGCGCACGGACACTTCAGGGCCCCGCGGGCGGCCTACAGGGCTTTGCCGCTGTCCGGGACGACCGGTGCGGGCTCGCGCTGAGCGATTCACCGACGTTCGCGAGCACGGCGGGGCCTGGTA
>NZ_CAKKTL010000091.1:14165-20390 GCF_920664355.1 Protofrankia sp. CiP1_Cm_nod2 | reverse complement strand
CAATCCGGCTGCACACTGGTGTTGGACGCGGTGAACCACTTTGATTCGACGCTAGAGGTTGCGTGCCGGGCGTTTCAATGGTGGTTGCGTACACCTGTGCAGGTGAACGTATACCTCACGACGGGCGACGCGGCGGGCTTCTCTCTGCACTGGGACGATCATGACGTCATCGTCGTGCAGTTAGCTGGTGACAAAGAGTGGGAGGTCCGGGGCCCGTCCCGCCGTGCTCCCATGTACCGCGACGCCGCACCCAATGTTGGGCCTCCCGAAGACGTCGCGTGGTCCGGCGCTGTGAAGGCCGGTGATGTGCTGCATATTCCCCGGGGCCACTGGCATCGGGCGAGCCGCACCGGTAAAGGTGATGGGTTCAGTCTTCATGCTACCTTTGGATTCACGAAGCGAACCGGCGTGGATTGGCTAGCTTGGCTTGTGGACCAGTCACGCAAAGAGCAGGTGTTTCGAGAGGATCTGAATCAGTCAGGAGAAGGACAAAAAGAGCGCCTAAATGAGGACGAGGCACTTATCAATGCCGCGTCGAGTCTTCTTACGTCGCATCCGCCGGCCCAGTACTTGGCATCCGTGGCGCATGCCACCTCACCAGGTCGACACGTATCCACGGTCGGCATATTTGGCCCACTATCCGCAGTCGTCTGCGTCACTGATTTTCCACCTCGAATAGAGATCCAAGGCGATACAGTGACGGTCGCAACGGCAGAGAAACGGATCATCTTCACCAGGAAAGCGATGCCGGCAATTAAGCTGCTTTTGTCGGGCAATCCTGTGCGCCTCAACTACGTATCATCCGAAACGGGGGTAGACGGCGAGCGCCTTGGGGAAGTACTAGTCAGGGAGGGCATATGCGCGGAACTAACCCCGGAACTATCCTCGGGCTATATCGGTCCGACCACAGACGACAAGTTTTAGAGCACGCCCTCACGGCTGGCATTCGATCCCTGGACACCAGTTACAACTATCAAGGATTCAACTCGCATCACATTCTCTCAAGCACTGCGGGTGATTTACTGCCCATGTTCTCCGTCTCGACAAAAGTCGGCTTCTTTCGAGAGGTCGGACGGGTAGCACACTCCCTCGCTCCCGACCGGCTTCGCCGTGCAGTGGAGGAATCAGTTTTCGATCTTGGACGTACCCCAGACGTCGTCTTTCTGCACAACCCTGAAAAGTCTCTTGTGCGAGTGGACCCCACGCACGCCCGTGACCGCTTGGATGCGGCATGCACCGCGCTGAACGAAGCGGTAGCCGCGGGCCTGTGCGCGTCGTGGGGAATATCGTCCTGGGATACGAGGCCGTTGATCCAGGTGCTTGATGATGATCCCTTCGCGAAGGCTCCCACGCCAGATGTGCTCATGATCCGCGTCGGACTGACGGTGTCGTCTGACCAGCTCGACGCTAGTGAGCGGACGGCGGAACGTCTGGGCGTCCCGCCCGACCGCCTGTGGGGCATGAGCCCGTTCGGCGGGGATGCCGCGCGTGACGTCTGGAAGAGGATTAAAGCGGCCACCTTTCTTTGTCCAGATGAACACGGCTCAAATATGCAGGCCGTCTTTCGTGCGTCATACGAGCTACCAAGAGTAACGCGAATATCCGTGAGCTCTAGCAATATAGACCACATGAGAGAACTCGTGTCAGCCGAAACACTAAAGGTTGACCCGGATCAGATCGCTCGCTATCGACAACTCCTCCGTGAGAAAATGTCTCACAGCTGAAGGTCTTCCACGAGCCTTTCGACAGCCTGGCGCGCCGGCTCGTGAAGCGGCCCTGAGTACGAGGCGGGTGCACTGACGATGTCCGCACACAGAAACAGCATCATGATCTTACCGGTCTTGCTTTCCAGTTCCTCCCTGTACTCCTGGTAGACGCGGCCGGCCAGATCGGGAATCGCCAGGCTGTTGACCCATAGGTTCGCTGGGTCCAAACCGCGCGGCGCCATTCCCCAGTCCTCCCAGTCGAGCAGTATACATTCCGGCGCTGTGAGGTTCGCCCAATTTAGGTCGGCGTGCGAGGCCGACCACTGCTCGACCATCATGTCGATCTTGCCACCAAAGACTCGGCTGATCGTCAGGTCCACCCGTGCTTGTGTTATTTTCTCGGTGTGAGGAGTAGCGCGCCGAGTGGTCGAATGTCCGGAAAGCGCGATCAGTGACGATCTCAGCGTTGCCCACCACTTCTCGGAAAGCTCGGGATAGACAGTGAGGATGCCACCGGGCTTGACCGGAGGGTCCGCGACGAAATCTGTCTCGTCGGCTCTCCACATCAGATCCTGATCGGAATCGTTCCAGGAGATGCTTTGCCTCCATTCGGGGCGAGCCACGCCATGAAGCATCGACGAGGTCTCTGTTCCGTTCCATCCCTGGCCGGTTACCTTATCCGGGGATCGAACCTCAACACGAACCCAGGTATATTTATCACTGGCGAGGCCGATTGAGCGCCGCTTGCGGACCATTGTGGTTCGATCGAGGTGGACGTCTAGTGACCGCTCGACACGTTCCAAGACACCGTCGTAGGACCCAGACCTGAGATCCAGTTTCGGGCGGACGTTCGGCAAGGTGGAAGCCCTATTCTTCTCGTAGTTCGGTCGGATTTCCTGCCCGTCCGGTCGCGTTATTCGAGTGCCACGCGGACGGGCAACGATAGTGAAGACGCGTGTGGCGTTTTCTCGGCGTGTTGCGGATGCGGTATTGGCTGTCAGGCGGTGAACTCTCCATCCGTCACACCATGAACGAACGCCGACCATTCCGCACCGGTGAAGAACAGTACGGGGCCGGTTCCATTGTCCTTACTGTCCCGTAGCGCGATAAGGCCGCCGTCAAGGAATGCAACCTCAACACATTCACCTCTGGCGTTGCTGTAGCTGCTCTTGCGCCACGCCGCGCCGGAAAGATCGTAACTGCTGTTCATGATTCGAGACTCCTAGCTCGGTCAATGAGTATCTTTGCGCTCGCGTCCCGCTCCGCCGCGGATTCCCACATCGCGCTGAACGAAGCTTCGTACTGCGCCACCTCGTGATCTTTCTCTAGATACAACGCTCCGGTAAGTCCCTCCACGTAAACCGTTGGCGGTTCCGCTGCTCGTCCGGTTCCGTTCTCGGGGAACCGAAGAACGACGAACGGTCCAGACGTGACACCCGCGTGCAGGCCGGCACTGAACGGCATAATCTTGATCGTGACGTTAGGCAGCCGGTCTACGTCCGCGATTCGTTCGAGTTGTTGGGCAAGCACTTTCGGGCCGCCCACGGGACGATGCAGGATCGACTCGTTGAGAACGATATTGAGCAGCGGTGGGTCGGTCGCTCGGGTCAGTAACGACTGCCGGGCCATGCGGACGTGAACTAGCCGGTCTATTTCGTCGTCTTCGACACCGGGTTCTTCCGCTCGGATGAGGGTCCGTGCGTACTCCTCTGTCTGGAGAAGGCCGGGAACGAGGTCCGACTGGTAGCACCAGAGGCGAGAGGCCGCCTCTTCGAGCCCGATGTACAGGTCGAGCCATGCCGGGATGACGTCGCCATAGCTGTGCCACCAGCCGCGCGCCTTGGTCTCCTTCGCGAGCCCCATCAGCGCCTCGGTCAGATCTGTAGGCGCACCGTAGATCCGGCACATGATCTCTACGTCGAAGCTTCGGAGCGAGGTCAGCCCCGACTCGATGCGCCAGATCTTGGCCTCGGACCACTCCAAGCGCCGTGCCGCCGCCCGTACGGTCATCCTCGCCTGGTTCCGAAGATCACGCAGGTACCGGCCGAGCTGACGGCGCGGCACGGTCGAGCCCGTCGTCGTGGTGCCTTCTGGCATCGCTCCTCCTTCGGTTTGAGGGTAGTCCATCACCCGAAATGAAAGACTCCTATCGCTGTTTCGCAACAATATCAACATATCTCAGATTGCATAGTGAGTCTTGCATTTTGATACCTCGTAATGTTTGACTTCTCCGTGACAGCAGGCGTGCCGAGAGTGGCCGCCTGACTCCTGTGACGTAGCAAGCGGCGTACGCCGCATCTCCCTGCGTGGCCATGGCGCCCTTCTCGACGGCGTCTGCCACGCGCTGCTGTCCGTGACACGGGCACCGCACGGGGGATGGAGGCACGGCGCGGGCTTTCCGTTGCCAATCGAATGGAGAGGGGCCATGGACGAACGCCAGTTCGTGGTGCGGGACGCGGATGGACGACCTCTTGGCGCGTTCCTTGACTGCGACACTGCTCATGAGTGGGTACATGCGCGGCTGAGGCAGGCGTGGACCTGCCTCCCACCGACTCTTGGCGATCAGGTGGCGAAGGTCAGTCGCCGTCTGTCGGACACTCGCTGCGAGCGGGTGGCGTGGGCCGAGTTCGCCGTTCTCCCGGACTGTGACCTGCCCGTCCTCGGCACGGCCGCTGACGGCATGGCGCAGGTTCGGCCCGTAGGGTGCATACGGCCGTGAGCGGCGTGATCATCGGCTGCTTGGCGACTGTGTGCGCGCTGGCTGCCGCACGGGGGTCGGTATGACTGGCGCATCCTCGGCTGTGATCCGGGTAGCCGTGGCGCACTTCCCGTCGACCGCTGCCGCCGTCCCTGACACACGCATGAGCACGGTCCGCACGCTCACGGCATGGTCTGTCGGTTCGGTCTCCGTCGACCTGGCTGAACTGGTCGTGTGCGAGCTGGCATCCAACGCCGTGAAGGCCAGTCGCCCGGATGACGTCGTGGCGCTGCGGCTGACCGTCTGCGATGCGGTGCTGACGGTGGAGATGTGGGACGCCAGTACCGTTCCGCCAGCCCGCACTGTGGCGCATCCGGACCAGGAAAGTGGACGCGGGCTGATGTTGGTGGACGCGGTGAGCCTGCGATGGGCCTGGTACCTGGCGCGGGCCGGCGGAAAGGTGGTGTGGGCGCAGCTCCCGGCCGCGATGACGCCGGCCGTCCACACCGACAGCGCTGCGGCTTTACCGAGCCGGTCACCTGCGCCCGTACCAGCTCCCGTCGCCCCGGTCACCTTCCACAACGACCCGGCCACCCTGCAACGGGTCATCGACCGGCTTCGCGGACTCGACGACTGGCATCGGCCGTCTCCCGGGCACAGCGTGAAGGACCAGCAGCACACTGGTTCCCGCCACCGTGACGTCCAGCCGGGGGCCATGCACCGATGACGATCACTCGCTCTGCCGTGCCCGAGCACCTGCGCCCCGTGGTGCTGTTGGCCAGGATGCGCGACCTGGCACCCGCGCACCAGATCGAGCAGGTGCTCGGCCTGTTCGTCCCCCCGATCGACCCCACCTCCCGCCGATGGGCCGCGCTCTGTGACGCCCTGGACACCTACGACCACGCCAACCGAACCGGAGCCAGCGACCTCACGACCGCCCGTCACCAGGTTGACGCGGCAGCCTCAGCCGTCCTCGGTCTCGCCAGCCCCCGCCCCGCGCAGGGCCTTGAGCCGGCGCCGGATCGCGGGCCACGACTGAGAGCGGATCATGGTGGATGCAGGTCACATCGTCCGGTGGATCTCTCGGCGGTGGCCGACTCCCACGATCAGGATGATGAGCTGCCCGTCCACGATGTCGTAGATGATCCGGTAGTCGCCGACCCGCAGCCGGTAGCGGTCCTCGTAGCCGGCGAGTTTCCGGACGTTCGCGTCCGGGCGGCGCGGGTCGTCCCCGAGCGGGGTAAGGGCCCGCAGGATTGTCAGCGCGGCCGGTTGCGGGATGGCCCGTAGCTGCCGGACCGCCCGTTCGCGCCACCGGAACGCGTACTTCACGCGACGCCCTGGTCGGGCTCGTCCTCGAAGATCGCGGCGATGGCCTCGGCCATGCTGTAGGTGGGGGCGTCGGGGTTCTCCGCCAGGTCGCGGTCGGCCTCCCGGGCGAAGTACCGGTCGACGGCGTCCTCGAGAGCGTTGAAATCCTCGATGGGGACGACCGCGGCCACGGCTTGGCCGTTGCGCGTGATGACGGTGGGTGTTCCGCTCTGGGCGCGCGTGATGACCTCGGCGAAATGGGCGCGGGCATCCCTTGCGCTCAGCTCGTTCTGGCTGTCGTCCACACCGGAAGCGTACCCGAAATTGTGTACACACGAAGCCGTCACCGCCGCTCCGACACACTTGTGTCGATCTTCTCTGGTAGTTAGCGCTCACCGCCCCACCCCGTCGATGATCTACGATTGCGTGTCCTGGATCTTTATGTCACCGATCGTTGTGTTCGCGGTCGGTCTGCTGGCGGTCGGTCTTGGCGGCGAGGACGGCGTCGTA
>NZ_CAKKTL010000091.1:5049-13803 GCF_920664355.1 Protofrankia sp. CiP1_Cm_nod2 | reverse complement strand
GACGAGACGGCGGGGGACGCCGTGCTCGGCCGCCACCGCCGCGAGGGCCGCCTTGCGCGGTGTGCCGGTGGCCTCGCGGGCGGCGACCTCCGCCGCGAGCGTGGCGGAGAGGACGGCCGCGGCCGGCGTGCCCGGTTGCGGCGGCGCCTGCGACGACGTCCCGGGCCGGCCCGCCACCACCAGGGTGATCTCGCCCCGGATCTCCCGCTCACGGGCCCAGGCCGCCAGCGCGCCGAGATCGTCCCGGACGGTCTCCTCCCAGGTCTTGGTCAGTTCGCGGCACACCACGGCCGCGCGGTCGGGCCCGAAGGCCGCGGTAAGATCGTCCAGTGTCGCGGGCAGCCGGTGCGGAGCCTCCAGGATGACCAGTGTGCGCCGCTCCCCGGCCAGCTCGGCCAGGCGTGACCGGCGCTCGCCCGGCCGGCGCGGCAGGAAGCCCTCGAACACCCAACGGTCGGTGGGCAGCCCGCTGACCGCGAGCGCGGCGGTCACCGCGGACGGCCCGGGGACGACCGTCACCGCCACCCCGGCCGTGACGGCGGCGGCCACCACCCGGAAGCCCGGGTCCGACACGGCCGGCATGCCCGCGTCCGTGATGAGCGCGACGGTGGCTCCCGCGCGCAGGTGGGAGAGCAGGAAGTCCGCGCGGGAGGGCTCGTTGGCGTCGAAGCAGGAGACCACCCGCCCGGCGATCGTGACACCGAGGGCGGCGGTCAGCCGGCGCAGGCGGCGGGTGTCCTCGGCCGCGACGATGTCGGCGCGGGCCAGCACCTCGCCCAGGCGGGGGCTGGCATCACGCACGTCACCGATCGGCGCACCGCAGAGCACCAGAGTTCCGGACACCCGCCGAGTCTGCCAGGTGCCAGCACCTACATTGATGCGGTGGCGGTGACAGCGACCTATCCGACCGTGGACGGCGGCGAGCCGCGGGCCACGGTAGTTACTAAAAGTAATCACGATGGCCTGAGCCCACGGGAACGGCTGACACCGCCGATGCCCACCGACCGGCTCGCGGGCTGGCTCGCGTCGCTGGCGATCGCGGCGGTCGCCGGTGTCCTGCGGTTCTGGCAGCTCACCGAACCGCGCGGCATCTACTTCGACGAGGTCTACTACACCCACGACGCCTACGGTCTGCTCACCCACGGCTACGAGTTGAGCGACATCAAGAGCGGGTGCGACGGCCCCGGGTTCGTCGTCCACCCGCCGCTGGGCAAGTGGCTGATGGCGGTGTCCGAGTGGCTCTTCGGGTACACCGACTGTGCCGGGATCCGCCACGGCAGTCCCGAGCTGGGCTGGCGTTTCGCCTCCGCGGCCGCGGGGACGCTGGCGGTGCTCGTGCTCGCCCGGACCGCCAGGAGGATGTTCCGCTCGACGCTGCTCGGCTGCTTCGCCGGCCTGCTGCTCGCCTTCGACGGCCTGGAGTTCGTCCAGAGCCGGATCGGCATCCTCGACATCTTCCTGATGACCGGGCTCGTCCTGGCCCTGGCCTGCCTGATCCTCGATCGGGATCACGGACGGGCCAGGCTGGCCGCCAGCCTCACGGATACCGACAACAGCCCCCTCGCCGGACGATCGGGTAAGGACGCGTCCGAAGCGGGAAACATCGATCCGCGATCAATAAGTAGTCTGTATAAAACAGACAGTAAGAAAATCCGCTTCGGGGCACGTCTGGGTGTGCGCCCGTGGCGGCTTGCCTGCGGGCTGTGCCTCGGGGCGTCGCTGGGGGTGAAGTGGAGCGCCGTCTACACGCTCGTGGGATTCGCCGCGCTGGCCATCGCCTGGGACGCCGGGGCACGCCGGACGGCGGGTGTGCGACGGCCGCTCCTGGCCGCCGTGCGCCGGGACGGGCCACAGTGGTCCACCAGCTTCGTCCCGCTGCCGGCCATCGTGTTCCTGGCGACGTGGACCGGCTGGTTCGTCACCGGCGGCGGTTACAACCGCCACCGCTTCGGTGACGGCATGTGGGGGACGCTGCACAGCTGGTGGGACTACCAGCAGCAGATCTTCCGCTTCCACGAGCATCTGGACGCCTCGCACCCGTACGCGTCCAAGCCGCTGAGCTGGCTGGTACTGGCCCGGCCGGTCGCCTACTTCTACAGCACCCCCAAGGCCGGGGAGCCCGGCTGCGCCTCCCAGGCCGGCTGTTCCCGGGAGATCCTCGCGATCGGCAATCCGGCGATCTGGTGGGTCGGGGTGGCGGCGCTGGTCGGCGTGCTGGCGCTGTGGGTCAGCCGCCGGGACTGGCGGGCGGGCCTCGTCCTGGTCGGCTTCGCGACGTCGTTCCTGCCGTGGCTGGCCTTCCCCAACCGGACGATGTTCCTGTTCTACGCGCTGCCGCTGCTGCCGTTCCTCGTCCTCGGGCTGACCGCGCTCGCGGGGGTCGCCCTGGGCCCCCGGACCGCCTCCGACCTGCGGCGGCTTGTCGGTTCGCTGATGGTCGGCGTCTACGCGATCGTCGTCGTGCTGCTGTTCGTCTACTTCTATCCGATCATGGCGGCGCAGGTGGTCCCGACTTCGGCGTGGCGGGTGAGGATGTGGTTCCCGGGCTGGATCTGAGGCGCTGCGGCCAGCCGCTCCGTCGCCGCCGGGCCCGGCGGGGCCCGCCTGGTCGGTCCAGCCGGCCTGGTCGGCAGGTCCGGCCCGGCGGCGCCGCCGGGCTGTCGGTTCTCGAGGGCGGACGAGCCGACACCGAGCAATCTGTCAGTCACCAGACCTCCTGACACGACCAACAATAGGAACTATATGTAAGTATATTGATACTTATAGTGATGTAGCGGCGGGAGTGGACTACGAGTCACCCACTTTGGGCAAGTAAATCTTGCATTAAGTAACATCATTTCCTGAAACATACGAATACGTCCGTCGGTTACCGGGGGGTGCCTGCCGGTACGACTACGCGATCAGGGATGGTGGGAGGGACCAGACTGGCTTCTCGCGGCCGACACAGGGCCGACACAGGAGGAAAGGAACCACCATGGCGGATGTCTCGGTACGCTTTGCGATGACCGATGACAGTGAGATCGTGCTGAACCTGTCGCTCACGCAGGCGATCCGACTGACCGAAGCCATCGCGTCCAAGGTCAGTCAGGCCATGACGGAACAGCCGCCACGAGGCAGCCTCAACGGCAGCTCCTACGGCGGGCCGTCCGTACGCCCCGGCCCCTACTCCACATCCTGATCCTGACGGCTGGCCCGTTGACCGCCCCCGGGCTCTCGGACAAGGTGCGGTGGCACAGCCCGCGGGCAACGCGGGAGTCCCCAAATTTTTCGCCCCGCGAAAAATTTGGGGTCACCCTGTCAGCTGGGCGATGAGGGCTCGTAGTAGTTCGAGGTCGCGGCGGCGGATCTCCGCCGGTGAACGGCCGTCCTCGCCGGTGGGGACGAACGACGCCCGGACGCCGCGCAGTTTCTCCCGCAGGTACTGGACCGCGTGTGGCGGCAGCAGGCCCTCACGCAGGAGCAGGACGACATGCCCGCCGTGCTCGACAACGTCGACGGGAGCGGCCATGGCCATGGTCACGACCCGGATGCCGAGCGGTTCCACCCGGTCGTACACCAGGAGTAACCGGTCCTCCGCGATGATCTCCGCTGTGCCGTCGTCCCACAGCACGGTTGCCCGTGGAGCCTCCGAGAACAGCCAGCCGGCCGCCTCGACCCGGACCAGGTCGTCCCCCGGTGCGGGTTCACGGCGTGGCGCCGCGCGCACGGCCAGGACGGTCCCGCGGCGCGACCAGACCCCACCGCCAAGATCATCAACCGGGGACACCCGGTCGCCTTTGGCGAACATGACAAGACCGCCTTGACCATTCTGTGCCGTTGGCCCCTGCGCCGGCATGCTGTGATCGTAGAGTGACGTGAACGACCGCCGGCATGGACGCCCGGACCCTGACTCCAGATCCGCCCCAGATCGCGCCCATTTGAACACTTTTCGTTACAAATTCATGATAGCCCCAGGTCAGGACCGATCCATCCCGACCGTTGCCGGCAGGCATCCAGCCGACAATCCAGCTCGATGATCATTTCCCCTGGCGCCGGACCGCCACGGACCGGCCTCACCCCCAGTGCCGCCAGCATTGACGTCACTATCAGTAACACCGCCGCCAGTAACACCGTCGCCAGCAACGCCACCGTCAGCGATGCTGTCCCACCGCCGCCGGCGTTCCTCGGCGGCCCACTCCGCCAGGGCAGCGCACTGGCTGTGTGGCGACGCCGGGCGCCACCGACATCGGCAGCGCTGACATCGGCGCCACTGACATCGGCAGCGCTGCCGGACGCGGTGCCGGCAAGCTCCAAGGTAGCCCCACGGCGGTCGATCGGTATCGCCTGACACTTCGAGAAGCTGACACTTCGAGAAGTCGGCGCTCACGGGCCGGCGGCCGGACGTACGTTCGCGGAAGCCCCGGGCCCGTGCCCGGTGGATACCGATGGCTGGCGACGGCCGGCGGCCGGCGATGGACGGCTGCCGCCCGAACGGCGCCCGCGTGATCGAGAATCCACCGCATACCGCCCGGACGTACCGCCCGGACGATGATTCCGTCGACAGCCCACCGGAGAGGCCATCCATGCGCGTGACCGGTTATCCGCCCATCGAAGAGCACGCGGTCATCGGCGACCTGCGCACGGTGGCGCTCGTCGCGACCGACGGCACCATCGACTGGTACTGTCCGCAGCGCTTCGACGGGGCCTCGGTGTTCGCCAGCCTGCTGGACGCCGAACGCGGCGGCTCCTTCCGCATCCACTGTCCCGGCTCCCGGGCCAAGCAGCTCTACCTGCCGGACTCCAACGTCCTGATGACCCGTTTCCTCGCCCCGCAGGCCGTCGGCGAGGTCGTCGACTTCATGGTCCCGGTGGACAGCGACGTCACCGAGTCACCGCACGCGGTCGTCCGGCAGGCCAGGGCGGTACGTGGCCGGGCCGAGTTCTCGCTGCGCTGCCACCCGCGCTTCGACTACGGGCGGGTATCACACACAGTGACGATCGTCGAGGGCCAGGGCGCGGTGTTCGACTCTCCCGTCGGCAGCCTCACCCTGCGTACCGCCATCCCGCTGGCCAGCGACGGCACCGGCGTCACCGCGACATTCGCGCTCGATACGGGACGCAGCGCGGACGTCGTCCTGGAGTGGAACACGCCGATCCGCCCACTGGTGGACGGCGAGGCCGAACAGCTGTTCAACCGTACCCTGACCTACTGGCAGAACTGGCTGCGCCGCAGCCGCTACCACGGCCGCTGGCGGGAGATGGTGAACCGCTCCGCGCTCGTGCTCAAACTGCTGGTCTACCGGCCCACCGGCGCGCTGGTGGCGGCGCCCACCACCTCCCTGCCGGAGGAGCTCGGCGGCATCCGCAACTGGGACTACCGGTACACGTGGATCCGTGACGCCGCGTTCACCATCTACGCGCTCATGACGCTCGGGTTCACCGACGAGGCCGCCGCGTTCATGGACTGGCTGGAACAGCGCTGCCAGGAGGCCCCCGGTGACAAGGGCCTGCACGTCCTGTACAGCGTGGACGGCAACGCCGACCTCGACGAGATCGTCCTCGAGCACCTGCGCGGCTACCGCGACTCGAGACCCGTGCGGATCGGCAACGGCGCCGCCGGGCAGCTCCAGCTCGACATCTACGGCGAGCTCATGGACTCGGTGTACCTCTACAACAAGCTCGCCGCGCCGATCTCCTTCCAGCTGTGGGAGGCGCTCTCCCGCCAGCTGGACTGGCTCGCCAAGCACTGGGAGGAGCCCGACGAGGGCATCTGGGAGACCCGCGGCGGCCGGCAGCGCTTCACCTACTCGGCGCTGATGACCTGGGTGGCCTTCGAGCGGGCGTGCCGGATCTCCCGGCAGCGCGGCCTGCCCGGCCCGACCAACGAGTGGAAGGAGTACGCCGGCCGCGCGTACCGGTTCGTCCAGACCGCGGCGTGGGATCCGGTCCGTGGCGCGTACATGGAGCATCCCGGGTCGTCCCGGCTGGACGCGTCCCTGCTGTGCATGCCCCTGGTGAAGTTCGCCGGGCCCACCGACCCCCGTTTCCTCTCGACCCTCGACCGTTTCGGCGAGGAACTGGTCAGCGACAGCCTGGTACGCCGTTACGCGGCGGACGGCAGCGACGGGCTGCACGGGGACGAGGGCACCTTCAACCTGTGCTCGTTCTGGTATGTCGAGGCGCTCACCCGGGCCGGCCGGGTCGCCGAGGCCCGGCTGGTGTTCGAGAAGATGCTGACCTACGCCAACCACGTCGGCCTGTACGCCGAGGAGATCGGGCCGTCCGGGGAGGCGCTGGGCAACTTCCCGCAGGCGTTCACGCACCTCGCCCTGATCAGCGCGGCCCTCCACCTGGACCGGGCCCTCGGCTGACCCCGGACCGGGCTTCTGGCCGGCCGAACGTCCTGGCCGAACGTCCTGACCGAACGTCACGGCCCGGCGGGCGGACGGCCCGCTCGTGGCGGCTGCTCCCCCCGGCAACGGCCGGGTGACGGTCTTCTCCTGAGGGAAAGTCCGCTGGTAGCCGACATGTTGCTGACGTCTGCCCGATCCACCGGCAGGATGGTTGGTACACGTGGCTCACCGGGGTGGGACACGCCGGACGCCGGCGGATGGCCCGGCACCGGCGGGCCGGACGCGCCGGCAGGGGCGGGGCAGCGGCCGACGCAGGCCAGGGACGAAGGACAAGGGGCGCGACGATGGCGGGACTTGACGGTTTCCGGGTCGTGGTGGCAGCCGGACATGATGCCGGGACCGGTGTGGTGGTCCGCCTGTCGGACGTTCTTGTCATCGCCAGCACCGGCCGCCCCGGCACGTCGGACATGACCAAGACGCTGCTGGCGCTGTGCGCCGAGGCGGCCGGCGAGGCGGGGGCTGCCTCGGGGACGGGCCGGCGGCTGGTGCGCCGGGTCGCCGGGCTGCTCGTCGACGCCGACCCGGAGGTGGTACCCGACTTCGCCCTGCTGGCGGAGGTCGGCGACCGGCTGGCCGTGCTGATCCACGGCGCGCTGGAGGTGGTCGTCCACGGCCCCGCCCCGCTCACCCTCTCCGGGATCGAGTCGGCCACCTGGGTGGACCGCCTGCTGCCGACCGGGTTCGCCCGCCTGGACATCGGCCCGGCCGGCACGCTCGGACCGGCCGGTGTCGGCAGCGCCTACGGCGCGGCGAACAACCCGGCCGCCGACGCCTTCCCGCTGGACCTGCGGATCGGGGCGGTACCCGGTATCGGGGTGAGCCTGGTGGCCAGCAGCGGGCCCGTCTTCGTCCCGCCCCGAGGGGCCGATGAGGACTTCGCCGCCGGCTTCGGCGGGCCCCGCAACCCGATGACCGGGGCGGCACCGATCCCGTCGGTGGACGCCGCGCCGGCCAGGGGCGCCGACGGGTCGGTGTCGAGCGCTCCGCCGGCCCTGACACCGCTGCACAGCAAGGAGCGGGAGCGCGGCGCGGAACAGGGCTACGGCAAAGAAGAACAGGGGTACGGCAAAGAGGACGGGCACGGCGAGGAGCAGGGGTACGGCGAGGAGCAGGGCTACGGCAGGGAGCAGGAGCACGGCAGGGAGCAGGAGTACGGCAGGGAGCAGGAGCACGGCAGGGAGCAGGAGCTCGACACCGCCGCCCGGCTGCGGGCCGCCGAGCCCACGCAGCTCGAGGACTTCGCCGCGCTCACCGCCACGAACGACGATCCGCCGACCGAGCTCGCCGGGCACGACCCGGCCGCGCATGTCGAGGACACCGAGAGCGAGGCGCTGACCGAGCTGCCCGGCCGCGGCTTCGACGTCGCCGACCTGTTCGACGACCAGGACGCCCCGACCATGCTGCCGGGCAGCTCCGAAGCCCAGGTCGAGGGCATTCTCTGCGCCAACGGCCACTTCAACCACCCGGCCGCGCCCTACTGCACCGAGTGCGGGCTGTCCCTGGCCCAGCAGACCGGCAACCCTGTCCGGGGGCCGCGGCCGACCATCGGGGTGATCGTCTTCGAGGACGGCCGGACCGTCAACGTCGACAAGGACATCGTGATCGGCAGGCAGCCCGACCGGGACGACGCCGTCCGGGCCGGCCGCGCGATTCCGTTACTGGTCGAGGACGGTGAGAGCGCGGTTTCCCGGGTCCACGCCGTCATCACGCTCAACGGCTGGGACGCGGTGATCGCGGACCAGGGCTCCGCGAACGGGACGTACATCGCCCCGCCCGAGGCGACCGTGTGGACCCCGTTGAACCCGCACGAACCGGCCCCGCTGGTCCCCGGGACCAGGGTCCAGGTAGGCAAGCGGACGTTCGTGTTCAACTCCCAGATGCAGATCTGACCACGGTGGCCGACGACAGCACGGACGGCACGACGGCGAAGCGGGCCACCGACGCGGCCACGCCCACCGACGGGCACGCCGACAGGCACGCGGGCCGGATCCGGTCACGGGCGTGGCCGCGGGCGTCCTGGGTGGCGCTGCTGGCCGTGGTGGCGTTCGCCCTGGTGGCGGCCGGTGCGGGCCTGCGCGGTCTCGTCGAGCGTCCACCGGGGGCGGACTCGGTGGACGCCGGGTTCGCCTACGACATGTCCACCCATCACGCCCAGGCCGTCCAGATGGCGATGGTGGAGTTCCGCGCCGGCGCGGATGTCACCCAACGCGGCGTCGCTCAGGACATCGCGCTCGCCCAGCAGCGGGAGATCGGCATCATGTCGGCCTGGCTGACCGGCTGGGGCCTGCCGCAGGTCTCGACCGAACCGCCGATGCGGTGGATGCGGGACAGCGGCGGCCACGCTGGTCACGACACCGGCCAG
>NZ_CAKKTL010000091.1:1939-4693 GCF_920664355.1 Protofrankia sp. CiP1_Cm_nod2 | reverse complement strand
CCGGCACAGCCGCCCCGTCCGGCACGGCTCCCGGTGGCTCGTCGCGGATGCCGGGGATGGCCACCGACGCCGAACTGGCCCAGCTGTCCACGGCGCGGGGCCGGGAGCTGGACGTCCTCTTCCTCACGCTCATGATCCGCCATCACCGGGGTGGGATCACGATGGCTCAGCACGCGGCGGCCCACGCGCGGGAGACGGACGTCCGGGCGCTGGCCCGGGTGATGGTCATCAACCAGGCCGTCGAGATCGACCAGATGCAGGCCGACCTGCGCGCGCTCGGCTCTCCCCCGGCCTGACCTCGCCCGCCGGACGACCGGGCCGGCGCCACCCGGCCGTCCGGCGGAGTCCCCTGGTGGAGCCCTCCGGTGGTGCCGGCCCGCGGGAGGGCACATCGCGGTGACGGTGGTGGGCAGCTGCCAACGGGATTCGGGGCCGGGCCGACAGGTCCGTGTCGCCAGGCTGACAGCATGCCGAGCCGAATCATATTCATGATTTTTTATGTTGCTCGTGCAACATCCGACCCATGCGACCGGTAGCGCACGTGGACGCCTCGTGCCAGACGTCACAAACCGGCCACAATCCACCACAGGGCTATCAGCAGCCACGGAGCACAAGCACGGACTACAAGCCGGCCACGCAACCACCGAGGAGTGATCAATGATAGCCGATGCGTCCCGTCCGGCCGACTCATCGCAACCGCCGAGCCGGCCGGGCCCACCGGAGCAGGCAGGACCGCCGAGTCCACCGAGTCCATGGGGCCCGTCAGGCCCGTCAGGCCCGACGAAAAAGAAACGGCCACGCTGGGTGAAGGGTCTGGTGATCGGCGTGGTGGCCCTGGCCGCCCTCGTGGCCGGCGGGCCGTTCGTCTACATCAACTTCATCGAGGGTGATCCGCCGGCCAAGTTGTCGCTGGACAGCGCGCCGGCGCCCGGCGGCACCGCGACCGGCCCGGCCGCCGGCGCCACGGCCGCCTACACCACCGCCGACGGGACGTGGACGGTGGCCGCCGGCTCGCAGGCCGGATACCGCGTCAAGGAGGTCCTGTTCGGGCAGGACACCACCGCGGTCGGCCGGACCTCGTCCGTCACCGGGAAGCTGGTCGTCAGCGGCACCTCCGTGCCGTCCGCCGACTTCAGCGTGGACGTGGCCACCATCACCAGCGACCAGTCGCCGCGCGACAGCCAGTTCCGCGGCCGGATCATGGAAACGTCCCGGTTCCCCACGGCCGGCTTCAGGCTGACCCAGCCGATCGACCTCGGATCGGTGCCCGCCGAGGGCGAGCGGAAGACCTACCAGGCAACAGGCGAGCTGACCGTGCACGGCGTCACCAGGACCGTCACCGTCCCGCTGGACACCCAGCTCACCGGCGGGCAGATCCGGGTCAGCGGGCAGATCCCCGTCACTTTCAGTGACTACGGCGTCGAGCCGCCGAACGCCGGCGGGATCCGGGTCGAGAACAACGGGATCATCGAGGTGCTGCTCGACTTCGCCAGGTCCTGAGCCCTCGTCAGGTCCCTGAGCCTTCGGCGGGCCCTGAGGACTTCGGCAGGCTCTGAGGTGAGGCCTTCGGCGGGCCCTGAGGCCTTCGGTGGATCTCCGGGCCCCGCCGGGCTCCCGGCGTCGGCAGGTTCCAGGATCGGCCCGCTCTGCGGCTCCCGGAGCGCCAGTCATACGACCATGCGTGACCGCATGGTCGACGGCCAACGGAAAAGATCGCTGTGGGTTTGTCGTTCGGTACACTCACCGGGCCCGCCCGGATCGAAAAGCGAACCGAGCGGCAGACTCCCCCAGCTCACGCCCTGCGCGGACGACCGCGGGCAGCGCTTCCCCGCGGCCAGGCCGCGCCCCCGCGACCCCCGGCCAGGAACCGGAACACCCGGCCCCGGAACACCCGCGGTCAGGATGCCGTGGCCGGCGGGCCGCCGCCCGCCCGGGAGAACGGCCGCAGCCGCGTGACCAGGCCGCGGACCTCGGCCGCCGCGGCGGCGATGGTCTCCTCGGGGACGCTCGGGGAGGTGCCCTCCAGCAGGACCTCGAGCGCGGACAGCCGTTCGGCGATCTCGGTCATCAGGTCGAAGTCGCGGACCCTCGCCCGGGCGAGCTCGGCGACCCGCTCATTCTTCTCGAACAGCTCGACGAATACCGTGACCTTTGCGCGCAGCAGCCACGGGTCGAACGGTTTGGCGATGTAGTCGACCGCGCCGACGGCATACCCGCGGAACGCGTGATGGGGCTCCCGGTCGATCGCGGTGAGAAAGATGATCGGGGTGTCCCGCGTCCGGCCGCGCTGTTTGATGCGGTGCGCGGTTTCGAAACCGTCCATGCCCGGCATCTGCACATCCAGGAGGATCACGGCGAAATCGTCCACCAGGAGGCGTTTGAGGGCGTCCTCCCCGGACGACGCGGTGACCAGGTCCTGGTCGAGGGAGGCCAGGATCGCCTCGAGAGCCATCAGGTTGTCGGGCCGGTCGTCCACCAGAAGGATCTTGCTGCGCGGACGCTCCGTACCGTGCGCGTCCTCGGCGTCCACAGCGCCCACAGCGTCCCCAGCGCCCACGAGGCCGCCCTTGCGCTCGGTCACCTGCCCGCCTCCTCGCCCACGGCGCATTGCCAGCATTGGGGACATGCGCCAAAACCCAACCGTACAAGCCCTCTCAAGCGGCCAGGCATCCGCGACCACACGCCTTCCGCAATACTCACGTTCCGTTCCCAGGAAGTATCCCTGACAAAACATCCGATCCAGGCGCCCGGCCC
>NZ_CAKKTL010000091.1:0-1628 GCF_920664355.1 Protofrankia sp. CiP1_Cm_nod2 | reverse complement strand
GGGCCGGGCGCCGGTAGCCGCGGCGCCCACCGTACCCGCGGGCTGTACCCGCGCCGTACCCGCGGGCCCCGCGTCGGCGGGCAGGCGATACAAGCGGGCATCGGCGCGAACTTCGAGGCTTCCGTTCCACACCTGCTCCGGACGCGGCCGCCTACAGATGCGACCGCATGGCACTGAGCAGATGCCTCAGGTCGACCGGTTTGGTGATGTAGTCGGTCGCGCCCGCCTCGAAGCTCTTCTCCCGGTCGCCCGGCATCGCGTTCGCGGTCAGCACCACGATCGGCAGGGCGGCGAAGGCGGGCATCTGCCGGATCGTCGACGTGGTCTCGTTCCCGTCCAGGCCCGGCAGCATCACGTCCATCAGCACCAGATCGATCATCGAGCCCTCCTGCTGGAGCAGCCGGATCGCGTCGTGGCCGTTGTCCGCGTACAGCACCCGCATGCCGTGCATCTCCAGCGCGCTGGTGAGGGCGAACACGTTGCGGACGTCGTCGTCGACGACGAGCACGGTCGTGCCGACCAGCGGGTCGGTCTCGTCCAGCCCGCTGACGGGCTCGCGGCGGGCGAACTCCTCGGGCGCTTCGGTGAGGAAGGAGGTGCCGGTCGCCATCGGCCCCGTCGCGCCCGGAACCGAACGTGACGAACGTCGTGCTGCCGGCACCGGCACCGACACCGCGCCCGGCTCCTCCGTGGCCGACCCGTTCCTGACCGGTCCGTCCTTGCCCGGTCCCGCCCGGCCCGGCCAGGCCATGGTGGCCGGCCCCCCCGCCAGCCGGGATTCCTCCAGCGCCTGCCTGCCCTGCATCCCGGCCAGCCGGTGCGACGCCGCCGCGCGGGGCTCCCCGGACAGCATGATGATTCCCTCGTTGTCCCCGGGGGTGGTGGAGGGCAGGACCTCCGAGGGCATCACCGACGGTACGTACAGGGTGAAGGTGCTGCCCTGGCCCACAGCGCTGGCGACCCCGATGGCCCCGCCGAGCAGCCGCACGAGCTCCTTGCTGATCGACAGGCCGAGCCCGGTCCCGCCGTAGCGGCGCGACGTCGTCCCGTCCGCCTGCTGGAAGGCCTCGAAAATCATGCGGAGCTTGTCGGACGCCACCCCGATACCGGTGTCGGACACGCTGAACGCCAGCACCACCGGCGCGGCGGACAGGCTCGGCGCGGTGAACTCGATCTCGTCGGACGCGACGGTGACATCCAGCCGCACCTCACCGGAATCGGTGAACTTCACCGCGTTGGACAGCAGGTTCTTCAGCACCTGCTGAATGCGCTGCTCGTCGGTGACGAATTCCGCCGGGACGTCGTTGGCGACCGTCACCTCGAATGACAGCCCCCGCTCCTCGGCGAGCGGGCCGAATATCTGCGCGACCGCGTCGCAGAGGGTCGTGGTGCGGACGGTGGCGGCCTCGACGTCCATCTTGCCGGCCTCGACCTTCGACAGGTCGAGAATGTCGTTGATGAGCTCGAGCAGTTCGGAACCGGCCGAGTGGATCGTCTCGGCGAAATCGATCTGCTTGGCGCTGAGGTTGGCCTCCGGGTTGTCGGCGAGCAGCTTCGCCAGCAGCAGCAGGCTGTTGAGCGGTGTGCGCAGCTCGTGGCTCATGTTCGCCAGGAACTCGGTCTTGTAC
>NZ_CAKKTL010000090.1:0-19364 GCF_920664355.1 Protofrankia sp. CiP1_Cm_nod2 | reverse complement strand
TTTCCTGGCCCGGAATTTCCCAGGTGTGCAGTTCGAGCGATATGCGGACGACGCGATCGTGCACTGCGCGTCGGAACAGGAGGCCCGCGTGGTGCTGGCTGCGCTCACCAGCCGGATGGCCGAGGTCGGGCTGCGGCTGCACCCGACCAAGACCAAAATCGTGTACTGCAAGGACGGCAGGCGGCGTGGCTCGCACGAGCACACCTCGTTCACGTTCCTGGGGTACACCTTCCGGCCCAGGGGCGCCAGGAGAGCCGACGGGACGATGTTCGTGGGCTTCCAGCCCGCGGTCAGCCCCGAGGCGTTGAAGAAGATGAGCCAGCGGGTCCGCCGATGGCGGATCCACACGCGAACCAGACACGACCTGAGCGAGCTCGCCACACTGATCAACCCGGTCGTGGCGGGCTGGATGAACTACTACGGCCGGTTCTACCGGTCGCAGATGTCCCCCCTCCTGCAACGCATCAACACCTACCTGATGCGGTGGGCTGGCAAGAAGTACAGACGGCTACGCCCGTTCAAGCGGTTCAGAGCATGGTGGACCGGGATCCTCGATCGAGAGCCCGGACTGTTCGCGCACTGGGCCTGGGCATCCATGCCGACCGGACCACGGTGAGAAGAGCGGAGTGAACCGAGAGGTTCACGCTCCGTTCTGTGGGAGCCCGGGGGTGCGATCCCCCGGGCCACCCGACCAGGCTCGCGGCTGCACTGGGCCACCACTGGCCACAACTCCTGGTGATCGGATGAACACAGTTTCCGGTGCACCGCGAGGAGTCGCTTTTCCCTTCTTGATGAATCCTGTTTCGCCCGCGACCAGTATTCCTTCCGGTTCCCGAGGTGTTCGGCGACGTAGTCGCGGAGGATGTCCCGTACCAGGTCGGAGTCCCACGGGTAGGTGTTCAGGAGCCGCTGGATCCGATGGGGGCCGGGTGCGCCGGTATATTCGGCGATCGACCGGCTGTTCTTCCGTTCCATGGTGGATAGGAGGCCAGCCAGGTATGATCGTGCCTGTTGTCGGACTGTTCCGGTGGAGAAGCGGTCCGCGATTCTCGCGAGCATCTCCTCGAAGCCGGCCTGCCAGCCGTCCGGGGTGATGTCGTCTATGCTGTCCATGCGGCCGCCGCTGTTCTCTCGAGTTCATGCACAAACCCGACAGTCCAGACGGCGGCCGTTCTTTATGCGACGACACGCGGATTGTCAAGACACAGAACACAAGCCGACCACTGTTTCTGTAGGATACAGGCTGAGGAGCATCATGACGGTTTCGCTGATCGCGTCGGCTTGTTCCGACGCGGTCGCCCCCGGCTACCCCGCATCACCCCTGCGGCTGGTGGCTCCGGACGGCACTCTGACCGACCTCGGGCGAGCCGCCGACATCGACCCCGATCTGGTCCGCGAGCTGCATCGCGACATGGCCCGCGCCCGCTGCCTCGACCACGCCGCCCTCGCCCTGCAGCGCCAGGGCGAGGTGAGCCTCTGGCTGATGAGCTGGGGCCAGGAAGCCGCACAGGTCGGTTCGATACGGGCGGTGCGGGACAGCGACATGGTGTTCCCCAGCTACCGTGAGCACGCCGCCGCGCTGTGCCGGGGCATCACACCCGCCGAGCTGCTCACGCAGTGGCGCGGCCACCGGCACGCCGGCTGGGACCCCACCGCGCACCGCTTCCACATCTACTCGCTCGTGCTCGGCACCCAGACGCTGCACGCCACCGGCTACGCGGCCGGTGCCGCGATGGAGGGCACCGACGAGATCGTGGTGACCTACTTCGGGGACGGCGCGGCGAGCCAGGGGGACGTCAACGAGGCGTTGAACTGGGCCGCCGCCGCCGGCCTGCCGATCCTGTTCTTCTGCCAGAACAACCAGTGGGCGATCTCCACCCCGACAACGACCCAGATGCGCACGCCCGTGCACCGCCGCGCGGCAGGGTTCGGCCTGCGCACCTATCACGTCGACGGCAACGACGTGCTCGCGGTGCTCGCCGTGACCGGCGAGGCGGCCGCCCGGGTCCGCGCCGGGGACGGGCCGGCCCTGATCGAGGCCGAGACCTACCGTCTCGCCGGGCACAGCAGCTCCGACGACCCGGGCCGCTACCGCACCCAGGCGGAGGTGGAGCTGTGGCAGGGCCGTGATCCGCTCGCCCGGTCGGACGCTCTGCTGCGCGCGCTCGGTACCCCGGACTCGTGGTTCGACCAGCTGCAGGACGAGCTCGCGGCGTTCGGGGACGAGGTGCGTAAGGCCTGCCGCGGGCTGACCGGGCCGGGGCTGGCTGACCTGTTCGGCACCGTCTACGCCGAGCCGCACGACGCGCTCGACCAGGAGCGGCACGACTACCTGCGCCACCGCGACGCGCTCGAGGCGGGCCGCTGAATGACCGTCATGACCCTCGCCCAGGCGATCAATGCCGGGCTGCGCAAAGCGATGGAGGACGACGAGCGGGTCGTCGTGATGGGAGAGGACATCGGCACGCTCGGCGGTGTCTTCCGGGTGACCGACGGCCTGCAGAAGGACTTCGGCACGGCACGCGTGGTGGACACCCCGCTCGCCGAATCGGCGATCGTCGGCACCGCGATCGGGCTGGCGTTGCGCGGCTACCGGCCCGCGGTGGAGATCCAGTTCGACGGGTTCGTGTATCCGGCGTTCGACCAGATCGTCAGCCAGCTCGCGAAGATGCGGGCCCGCTCGGGCGGGCGCATCGCGCTGCCGGTCGTCGTCCGGATCCCGGCCGGCGGCGGGATCGGCGCCGTCGAGCACCACAGCGAGTCGAACGAGGCCTACTTCGCGCACACAGCCGGCCTGCGGGTCGTGTCCTGCGCGAGCCCGCACGACGCGTTCCACATGATCCAGCAGGCGCTGCGCTGCAACGATCCCGTGGTCTTCTACGAGCCGAAGCGCCGGTACTGGGACAAGAGCGAGGTCGCCGACGAGCCCGGCCTCGAGCTGCACAAGGCGCGCGTCCTGCGCGAGGGTGACGACTGCACGCTCGTCGCGCACGGGCCTACCGTCGCTACCGCTCTTAGGGCGGCCGAGGCCGCCCGCGAGGACGGGTTCTCGCTCGGAGTGATCGACCTGCGGTCGATCTCCCCGCTCGACCTCCCGGCGCTGCGCGAGGCGGCACGACGGACCGGGCGGATGGTCGTGGTGCACGAGGCGTCGACGTTCGCCGGGATCGGCGCGGAGATCGCCGCCGCTGTCACCGAGGCCTGCTTCCACGAGCTGGAATCGCCGGTGCTGCGGGTCGGCGCCTACAACCTGCCCTACCCGCCGGCCCGCGTCGAGGACGACTTTCTCCCCGACGTCGACCGGATTCTCGACGCGGTCGACCGCGCCCTGCACTTCGGGGACGTCGCATGAGCACGAGGACCGCATTTCGGCTGCCCGACGTCGGCGAGGGCCTGGCTGAGGCCGAAGTCGTCACCTGGCGGGTGCGCGCCGGAGACACCGTCGCTGTCAACGATCCGCTGGTCGACATCGAGACCGCCAAGTCCGTCGTCGAGCTGCCCTCGCCGGTGGCGGGCACGATCGCCGAGATCCACGTCGAGGAAGGGGCCACGGTCCAGGTCGGCGGCGTTCTCGTCACCATTGTCGGTGAGCCCGCTGACGACGGTGACAGCGCTGGCATCGCTAGCACCGCCGGTGCTGCTGGCGCCGATGAGCCGCTGGTGCTCGTGGGGACAGGGCCGAGCGCGGCACCGGACCGGCGCCGTCGTCTCCGGCCGCGCGGCGTGGGCGTTGCCGAGCCTGTCCCGCCACGGCCGGTGGCGGGCCCCACCCGGGCACGCGCGACACCGCCGGTGCGGCTGCTGGCCCGCCGCCTCGGTGTCGATCTCGACGCGCTCGCGGCGACCAAGCCCGGGATGGTCACCCGGGAGGATGTCGCGGCCGCCGCGTCCGCGCAGCCCGCCGGACCGGTCCGCGAGACCCGCGTCCCGATCAAGGGCGTCCGCAGGGCGACCGCGGCGGCGATGGTCCGCTCCGCCTTCACCGCCCCGCACGTCACGGAGTTCCTGACCGTCGACGTGACCGCCACGATGGCGCTGCTCGCCCGCCTCAAGGAGGACCGGGACTGGGCCGGCGTGCGGATCACACCGCTGGTGTTGGTCGCCCGCTGCCTGCTCCTGGCGATCCGGCGGTATCCGGGCATCAACGCCCGCTGGGACGAGGACGCCCAGGAGATCGTGCAGCACCATTACGTGAACCTGGGCATCGCCGCCGCCACGCCCCGCGGCCTTGTCGTGCCGAACATCAAGGACGCCGACGGCCTCGACCTGAAGGGACTGGCGTCCGCGTTGGGCGAGCTGGTCGAGCACGCCCGGGCAGGCAGGACCTCGCCGGAGCAGACGTCCGGCGGGACCGTCACGATCACCAACATCGGCGCCCTCGGCGTTGACGCTGGCACGCCGATCCTCAACCCCGGCGAGGCCGCGATCCTCGCCTTCGGCGCGGTCCGCGAGAGGCCATGGGTCGTGGATGGCGCGATAGTGCCGCGCCAGGTGACCCAGCTCGCCCTGTCGTTCGACCATCGGCTCGTCGACGGTGAACTGGGCTCGCGGGTGCTGGTCGAGGTCGGGCGGCTGCTACACGACCCCGGGCGGGCCATGCTGTACGCGTGAGAGCGGCCCTGGGGAAGCCCCGGTCGCGGAGATCAACAACGGCCGGCGGGCTGACGCCGACGACAGCGGTGGGCGGCTCACCGCTGTCGTCGGCGTCAGCGGACGCCCTGGATCGCAAGCTTCCGCGTCATCCGCGGCCGGACGCCCTGTTGGGCTCCAAAATTCGGGTTTCGGCCGGGGCTGAAGTTGACCCGATTCTGTTCACGTCTGGGCTCTTTGGAGCAATAGTTTCAAGGAGGATCGCAGGTGCCGAGATCAAAACTGCTCTACACCGCCGAGTCGCGGAAGCAGATGATCGACCTTGTCCGACTTTGATGTCCAGGGCCCAGATGTTGCCGACCCCGAACACCATCCGGCCACCGCCGTGCTGCTGCTCAGCCAGCACGTCCAGGTCGGTGGGGCCCTCGACCTGTTCACGGCCGACGCCGGAGGACTGGGTTACCTCCTGAAGGACCGGATCATCGAGATCGACGATTTCCTCGCCTCGATCCGCCGGATCGCCGCGGGAGGTTCGGTGCTCGACCCGATCGTCATCCGGGCCCTCGTCGAGAGACGGGCGCCCGCCAGCGCCCTCGCCGCGCTCAGCGAACGGGAACGCGACGTCCTCGGCCTCATGGCGCAGGGTCTGTCCATACCGCGATCGCCGCCCGCCTCGTCGTCGGGCTGCGTACCGTCGAGACCCACGTCGCCAGTGTCTTCACCAGGCTGGGGCTGCTGCCCACCCCGGACGAGCACCGCCGCGTCCGGGCCGTCGTCACCTACCTCAACGGCGGAGACTGATCAGCTGTTCGGAGGAATGTTGAGCGGCCTCCACGGCCTTCTGGCGATTAAACGGCAAGCTCAGTCCGAGTAGGTGCTGAGTGCCTGCACCGGGCACGCGTGCACGCCCTGCTCGGCCTGGTCCTCGTCACCGTCAGGGACCTCTCGCGCGATGCCAATGTTACTGTAGCCCTGACTGTCCAGGGAGAAGAGCGCCGGATCGATCAAGTTGCATTGCCGCTTGGCTTCACAGACCGTGATGTCCACCCTGACCTTCACGGATATCATCCTTTCCTTTCGATGGTGCCCAAATCCCCAGCCGGGTCGTTGACTGTTACCTGTAGCGACATTGAGGGCCGGCGGTCCTCTCGGCCGCAGTCTACTCGGGTAAGCCGTTCATGATCGAGGAGTTCGCGATCGTCCGCAGGGACAGTAGAAGCACTCCTGTCGCGGCCGCCACCGCGCCGAGCAGCCAGCCGCCGGCCAGCGCAATATCGGTGGCGCTGTGGAAGCTCGTGCTGAACGCAGAGTCGATCAGGACTTGCACGGAGCCCGCCGACGGTAAGTTCTCGGACCACGCCGGCAGCTGCGGACCCAGCATGTAGTCTTGAGCGATACCGACATCGAGGAAAGGGAGCAGGAGCATGCACAACGTTCCCCCGACGCGGCCGAGGACCGGCGCGAAAGCGGCACCGATACATCCCCACGTCACCGAACCCAGCAGATACGCGACCACGAATAATCCGTAGTTCTCCGGCCGGAAGCCGCAGAAACCTACGAGCAGTGCCGCCAGGCTGACGATACAGGACGCGGCCGCGACTGTCAGCAACCTCACGATGAGAATACTACGTCGGCGGTAACCGCTGACAATCAGCCGCGAGTCGGCCTCCCTCGAACGTATCACGACAAACAGACCTGCCACGGCGGACAGGAACGACACGGTCATGTATCCCATGTAGGCACCGTGCAGCTTGGGCATCGCCATGGTCAGCAGCACCGCCTGGTTGTCAATGGCCGCGGGCACCTGGACCTGCACTCCGGTGAACATGAAGAAACTGACCCCGACAAAGGTGACGGGTGTGGCCAGCAGCACCAGCAACAGGATCCGGTTTCGCGCGTATGTTCGTATCGTCGACCGGGTGAGCTCGGCCGCCGGGCGGCCGATCGGTCGTGAGTCCTGAGATCCGACCGGTACCGGGTGACGGCCGGGATCTCGCTGGCCGACGGGTTTGACCTCAAACTTCGCCCGGGTCCACGCCACCGCCGCGTGGGCCACCTGCCGGTCGAGCAGAACAAAGCTGGCGATCAATGACAGCGAGAGCCACACGATGCCGCCCAGCAGGGCAGTCGGAAAGCCGTCGACGCCGGACATGATGACCTCGCTCGACGGGCGGGAGGGCACCAGAGCCGCCAGCCGCAGCGAGCCGCCGCCCATCGCCGGCCCCAGGAAGACGTCGAGCATCCACACCCCGACGAGAGCCAAACTGCCCGTCAGTTCATCATGGACAAGAGAGCCGACGATCGCCCCGAAGCAACCGTAGGTCCCAACCAGAAGGCCTGTTCCAACGGCAATCTGCAGGGTTACGTTGACATCAGTGCACACACGCAGCGCGGCCAGCGCGGACCCCCAGCAGCCAGCCCCCACCAGGGCGAAGAGCGCCAGACGCGCGATCGAGATATCCCAGCGGGCCGTCCTCAGATCGACCAGGTGGTCCGCGCCCCTGGTGCGGCTCGTCGAGAAGTAGGTGCCCAGACCAGCACTTATGGCACCAGCCCAGGCCGCCGAGAACGAGCCCATCATATTATGGCCGGTGTGACCTCCGAGCACGCGCGCGAAGTCGGTCAGTGCATCGGCGGACACGAGTACGAACACGACGGGGAAGCATACGAGCAGCAGGCAGTTCAGTCGATGCCTAAGAAAGTCGACTGCGAACAGGCGCGATAGCTGGAACGCATTCACTAGCTGACCCGTCCGAGTTTTCCATTGGAAAGATTGTAGACCTGGTCACACAGTTCCGTATCATCCGTACGATGGCTCACGATGACAATGCAGGTGCCATCCTGACGTCGCAGCTTCGCCAGCTCCCAAAACCGTAGGTAGGTATCCCAGTCGAAGCTGGCGTGGGGCTCGTCAAGCAGAACCAGTCTTGGCTCTCCCAGCAGTGCCAGCGCCAAGTTCAGCTTCGCCTTGGTACCAAGCGACAGCTCGTCGGTCACCGAGTCCGCGTACTGCGCGAAGGACAGCTGATCGAGCAGTTCCTCGGCCGCCTGGTTAATCTGTTCGACTGACAACCCGACCGCGCTCCCGAAGAGCCGGAAGTGCTCCCGAACGGTCAGCCGGGCGTACAGAGCCGCCTCCTGCGGGCAGTATCCGACCCGCTCGACGCGACGCAGCTCACCCAGATCCGGAGTTTCCAGACCCACCAGTATCCGCAGCAGGGTCGACTTGCCTGCCCCGTTCTCGCCAACCAGTGCCACGATCTGCCCGGGGAACAGTTCGAGATCAACTCCCCGGAGCACGCGGCTCTGCTGCCGCCACGCTAATCGCGGTCGGTAACTTTTCTCGATCCCCTTCGCGGTGAGGACGGCTCTGCCCGCAGGGGAGGTCCGTCCCGAGATCACCCCAGTCGGCTGCAGCTGTTCCGCATCCCCGCTGGCACCGGCGGCTCCGCCGCCGCCCTGATCCGCCATCCACCGGGCCAGCCCGGCCAGCCGGGTCACCTCGTCCCTGATGCGGTCCGGGGCATCCGTGCCGCCGGCGAACGGAATCCATAGATCCCTCCGGTCAGCGGGGGTCGTAACCTGAAGATTCATCCCGTGGCCATCGATCTCGGTGGCCACGGCGGAGATGGCATCGGCTGCCTTACCGAGCTCCCGGCCGATGATCAGGCAGTCGTCGGAATGAGCTGCGTTCAGATGTGCCAGCGCTCTGGCGCTGCGGACCGCGGCATCTTCCAGTTCCTCGGTTCTGTTGGCCTCGAGCATGGCGGCGTCGCTATGCAGTCGTCGTAGAGACTTCGAAGGACCAGACCTCACTTTCGATGGCGAGCGGACCGTCGCCGTGCGTAGGCGAGCTCCCGGGGTGTCCGTGTCCCGATAGCTGACCGCGGTGCATCTGGTCAAATACGGCCGAGTTCTTCCAGGCATCATACGAGGCCGCCGAATCCCACCGGCTGACAACCAGCCACCGGTTTCGCTCGTCCGTTGGACGCAGCAGCTGGAAATCCACGAAACCCTGCTGCCCGCTGAGTAACGCGCTTTGCGCTTCGAACCGTTTCGCCAGCTCGTCCTCAACCCCAGGCGGCACTGTTATCGCGTTGATCATAACCGTCGTCATCTCAACTCCATCTCGTCGGTATCAGCTCACTCGGTTGACGGTCCGTACTGGCGGTCAACCCACGCCGTCACCTCAGCTTGAGCCGGGCCGGTAGCCTCTGGAAGCCGGTGATGTTCATCGCGTGCACCGACTCGGCGGCGTCGAGGTCCAACTCAGCACTCTCGACGCGGTTGAAGAACTCGCCGAGCCCGGCGACCATCTGTAGGCGGGAGACGTGAATGCCTAGGCAGCTGTGTATGCCTCGACTGAAGCCCATGGCCAGGCGAGAGTTCCGGCGATCGATATCAAACGTGTCCGGATCGGAAAATAGTTCCGGGTCCCGATTGGCCGCGCCGAACAGCAGCAGCACGCGCGCACCCTCGGGGATCACCGTGTCGCGGATATCAACATCCCAGGCCGTTGTTCTTCGCATGTACTGCGTGGACGCATCCCGGCGGATGGTCTCATCAATGGCGTTCATTCGCGCGGGCTCATCATTTCGGACCAGCTCCACCACACTCGGCTGCGCCGAAACATTGGCCAGCACATATCCGGCTGTCCGAGCGACGTCCTCCGGTCCAGCCAGTGCCATGAGGAATAAGAACCCGAGAGCCTCCGCCTCTGACATCCTGTCACCGTCGGCACTTCCATTGATCAGCCTGGACAGGAATGTTCCCTCCGTGGCGTAAAGCCGAGGCAGATGCTCTTCGGCCAGGAAGGTCATGATATGCCCGATGGCCTCTTCCCCGGCCGCGGTGAAACTGATGTTTCCGCGCTTGCGCTGGAAGCACGCATTGAGCCATTCTCGCCAGAGTGGACGAGACTCCGCCGGGATCTCGAGTAGCTCGAGGTCGTTCTCGATCGCCCACGGGAGGAGCAGATCCTGGCACACATCCAGCTCGGCTCCCGGCAGCCGGTCGAACTGTGCGACGAAGTTCCGACCGAAAGCCACCTTGAAACCGGCGACAGCCTTGGGCACGAAGGAGCCGCTTACCATGGTCCGCATCCGGGTGTGGTCCGGAGGATCGAGGAACGCCATCATCGGGACCGGGAGTTCTTCAAGCGTCTGGTCCTCGTACACCGTGCCTTTGCGTGCCGAGAACGAGAGCGGGTCGTGGAGTGCCCCTGCGACGTCGTCGTACCGTGACAGCGCCCAGAAGTCGTCCTTCTCGTTGTAGTAGACCGGCTGCTCTTCTCGAAGAGCCTTGTAGTACGGGTAGGGATCGTCTGTCACCAGGCTGTCCAGCGGAGAATAATACGCCATTGCGTCTCCGTCCTTTCCGGGATCGGTACCTTCAAGCGTGCTCGCAGGCACCTCATCTTTCTGCGGTCTGCCGAGTCAGACTGGGTGTGAGCGGCGTCGAGAGGGCTCGCGTCAGCCCTACCTGTTCTACTGTTCCATACCTCAGCGCAGCGTCGAAGGTGAACACTATTCTGTCGCCCAATCGACCGCCGAGCGGAAGTAGCGCGCTCGGCGAGCGTAGGTTAGGAGGCCCCGTACGGCGTTTACATAGACGTGTACAGGGCGCACCTGGCGGGTTCCGCGCTCGAGTCTGTTGAGAACTTCGCGCAGCTCAGCCTCGTCGGCGAATATCCGCTGATGAAAGCGGAGTATCGGCACGAAGACCCCGCAGTTGGACAGCACTAGCTCGGCGAGGGCCATTTCGAGCGCACACCCCAGCGCCGAGCGGCGGTGGAACGGGAACCAGCGGCGAGAGAGAGTGAGCCGTATCAGTCCGCCCTCGCCCGAGACGGCCGCAAAGATCCTGGACTGTGCAGAGATGCGCCGAAGGCCTTCGGCGAACATCTCCTGCAGCCGCGTCGCCGTCACGATTCGCTCGGGATCTGCACATCCAGAGAGTGCGTTCAGCGCGATATGCGCGCTGAGCTCGCACCGGTAGTGCCGAGTGAGCTTCTCGACTAGTTTCGGGTTTCTCGCGGCCGCGCGACGGTAAACATCGTCGGTAACGAGAGCGACGCCGAGCGGCACCGTCATATCACTCAGGGGCTTGGCCATCGCCGATACATCGACATTCAGCGCGAGACGCCGATGTACCAGGAAATCTCCACCGATCCGCCACCCGCCGGTCAGCACCTCGTCGATCCCAACCAGGTAGCCTCCCGACGCCTTGCAGCGGTGTACTAACTCGATAATCGAGTCGGGGATAGGCCGGCATTCAGCGCCCTGGATGAGTTCCAGCCAGACCAATGCCACGTCTGGCCGGTTCAGGACCGTCTTCAGCCGAGACTCGCAGCCGGGTTCATCGAGGTCGATGTACTCAAGATTGGCATAGTACGGTCGGAACGCTTCTCTGTCCGACTCGGTCAACAGCGTGCCATGCTTGCTGAGACTGAGCGAGATGGGAGTCTTCCCGGAGTAGTTGCCACGAAAACTGACAATGGTTTTACGATCCGGCTGCGCTAGCATGGCGAAGCTGACAGCTAGATCAACGGCAGTACCACCGCTCACGGCGGGCACCGAGTGTGGATACCCCGTCAGTACCTGCAGCACAGACTCAAGCTGATCGTAGTAGCGCCCGTCCGGGCGGTGCGCGGTGAGGACGTTCTCCACCAGGTCCGGAGGGTTGTGGCCGCGTAAGTTGCTACCCGATCCACCACCGGAATCGATGATCTCCCGCCCGTCGGAGAGCACCAGCCGGCTACCTAGTGCGCTCTTGATGTCGAGAGCCATTCCCATGGCGTCGTTGAGACGGGCCATCGGGGGGTTCACGTAGTGATGGAATGCTCGTACCCGCGCCGTCATCGTACCTTCGATACGCTTGAGGACAATCTTGTCCTCGGCTTCGATCAGGTCAGCGGCATCCAGCGCCTCCAGTACCGCGCGAAGTGAGACGGCGGCCCCGCCGAAAGTGGTGGTATGCGCGGCGGCGTCTTTGATGTTGTTCCACACTGAATGAGCCCGCTGGCTCATGGTCAGACATCCGAAAGGAAGCTGTCGAGCCGAGAGGTCCTCTCCGAAGATATGGGCGTCGGCCTGTATCCCGCTCTGACTGAAGTACGTGCCGCCCAAGTCGCGGCCGAGATTCGAGAGGACGAGTAAGGCGCCCGATTCGTGTCCAGCGTCGGCGAAAGCGTCGTGCAGGCGGGGCCGAGCCTCCCATTCTGAGCGTGCGACGATCACGCCCGACCAGGCCTTTTCCGCTAGTCGGTCAGCCGCCACGTCGAGAGACTCGACGAAGCACAGTCCCGGTGCGAGACTCTGTGAGGAACCCTGCTCTGTGGGATCAAAGAAGACGCGCAGATCCTGCTCTGGATCGACGATGAGGACGCTACCGTCATTAGCCCTCCTGTGCCGCACCGACGAGTGCCGGCACAGTTTTATGGCCGCCCCGACCGCTTCGACACCTGAGTTGGTGAAGAATGTTCGGTAGGGCCCACCCCGAGCTTGTGCACGCTGCAGCAGACGGTCGAGCAGAAAACCTAACATCGCCCCCTCGGCACTGATCGTGTTGCTCCCGATGAGAAGGTTGCAACGCTGACTGAGGTTGTATTCAGCCAAAAGATCGAGGGTCGACCGCGTAGCCGACGTCAGAGCCGCACGAGCCATGAGCTTCGGATCCTTCCTGCCCGGCGCAGCCTCACTTTTCCGCCTACGACGCAGCAGGCCGCCAATGCCAACTTCACCGGCGAAGGAGACGGAAAGTAGAAACTCTGAAACCAATTCAGTAAGGCTACCGCGTACCCTGTCAAGGCCCCTCTCGGGATTTCGGAAGGAGTCTCCATGCTGTTGGTGCTGTGCGACCCGGCTCCAACGCTGTACGTGTACACGGGCGGCGCGAAATAGCCCGTGACCTGGGCAGACGCAGGGATTCCCCGGCCGCGACGTACTTTCTCGCCGCCAGCCGGCCACCCCGATCGCTGTTCAACCGCCGTCTCCGTGAGTTGGTGGCGCAAGAGGCCTCCACGCAGGTAGGTGTTGAGCGGGACCTGGATCGCCCCGGTCTTGGCGGCACCCTCGGAGCGGACGATGTCGTCCGCGAGGAGTGCGAGGCAGCGACGGACGTCGCCGGGGCCGGTCCGGCCGTGAACGCACGAATCGCCTCGACGGCATCGGGAAGGTTCGTCATGCGGAGTTCGTCATGCGGACAGCTCCCCTCGAGGTTCCACCGGACCGCACCCTGCGGCGTTGGCGTTCGTTGGCCGTACCGCGCCGCTCCTGGCGGTGTACTTTTTGTCTTTACTCTTTCTATACCTAATTCGAATTAGAGTCAAGCGTGGCCAAAGGAACGGCATGCGGGAGAATCCGCCGGGCGGCTTGCAGCGTTTTGGTAAGTTGCTGTTCAGCAGATCATGACAAGGTCCACGACGTCACCCTCGCCGAACGAGCAGGACGAGGAGCTGGGGTATCTCGTTGGTCTTGGCTTCCACGTCGTCCTGGCCGAACACGGGACCCCGGTCGTGGTCGAGGGTGGCGAGCAGGTGCCATGCATCGGCCGCGCAACCGCGTGATCCGCGGAGCGTCTTGCCGCCGAGGAGAATGGGCTGCCCCGCCACCGTGCCCTCTGCTCGTTGTTCCTGCCCACTGGCGTGCGCGGTGGTCGGCGACGTTGACGCTGGTTCGCTCTGTTAGCGTGCTGGTCGCCCGCAAGCATCGCTGGAACAGAGTGTCGGCGTGCGGGTACCTGCTGGATGTCGGCCCTGACATCAGGACCGACGTCGAGTTATCCCAGTCCTGCCCACGTACTTCGCTGCCTACCTCGCTGGATGGCAAGACGTGCCGATCGAACTCTCCGCGGACATTGTCTTCGGCGCGTGGGATACGTCCGGAGCCTCGCCTTCGAGCCCCATGCCGATTTCACCGACGACGCCGATGGCTGGGGCCCTCCCCAGGCGCCGAGGTCTTGACCAGCGGCAACGCCGACGTCAGCCGCTTGTTGTAGCCGGGCTGGCCGGGCTGGCCGGGCAGGCAGGGGCCCCGACCAGGTGCGCCCGGGCGTGGCGCAGCCAGCGGGTCTCGCTGTGGTGGCCGAGCAGGGCCTTGAAGCTCTCTCCCTATGCCCGGCCACCGCGAGCCCAGACTTCGGACTTGCTCGTCTAGTACTACTAGGTATCGGTCGCGGCTACGGCCGGATGATGCTCGGCCGCCCGAGCCACCTCATCGCGGTTGTCATCGTGGCTGGTCAGCAGCCGTGACGTCATGGGCGTGGTCTGCTCATGCCGGCGGGAGCGTCGCCATCACGGAGCCGGAGCGGATCCGTGACCGGGCCGGTTATCGTCGGATCCCGTGGATGAGCCGCCGGTATTCGTGGGGTCCTCCGACATCGCCGTCGTCCTCGGTCTGACCCGGCAGGCCGTCGACCGTCGGCTGCGGATCGATCCCGTCGCGCCCGCGCCGGCCGCGACGGTCAATCGCACCCGGGCCTGGGGCGGCACCCGGGTGTGGTGGCGCGCGGACATCGACCGCTGGCTCGGCGGCGCCGACCCGGACCGCTGGACGTCCCTGCCCGGTCACGCCCGCTGAGTCCGAGGACCGCGCGGTACGTCCGTGCCAGGTCCACTCCGACACCGGGGAGATCGTCGGTGGGGCGGCGGACGACCCCTCGGCCGAGGCCCCCCGGCGTCGACCGGCGCCGACGCCGGGGCGGGCCGGCGGCTCAGCCTGACCGAACGCCTCGCCGAGATTCCCGGGATCGGCCCGACCGCCGCCCAGGCGATCATCGCGGAGGTCGGGGTCGACGCGTCCCGTTTCCCCACCCCCGGCCACCTGGCCGCCTGGGCCGGTCTGGCCCCGAAGGACCGGGAGTCCGCCGGGCGGGCCAAGCCCGCCCGGACCGGGAAGGGCAACCGCTACCTGGCCGCCGTCCTTGGCCGGGCCGTGATGTCGGTCGCTGCGACCCAGACCTTCTACGGGTTCCGCTACCGGCGGTTCTCACGTCTTGGACGTGCTCGCGCCCGTCGAAGCTGCAGGTCGGCGGGCCAGGCAGGTGGTTCGAGCCTCCTGTGGCTCCGCAGCAGTCGACTCCTGGTGGTAGTCGTTCAACCGCGTGGCGGTCCGAGTGAGGCTGCGGATGGAGGGCTCCCGTGTGTGGCGAGTCCGCGCGGCTGGAACTGACCGGCGCGCAGGTCGCTCGCGGCGTTCTGGGGCGAGATCCGGCAGGTCGTGGCTGGGCTCCTGTCTGACCCGGAGACACCCTCGAACACAATGCCGCTGGCATGCGCCGCCGTGCGGACGCCGATGGAGGTTCAGTAGCTTCCGGTGAGGCGCTCTATCAGATCGGCGGTTGTCGAAGCCCCGGCTCGGCGCAGGGCCGCGGTCGTCGACCTGTCGGTCGCGCCGGTCAGGGACGCGACAGCCGTTCGGTGAGCGGCGAGCACCTGTGGCTCGTATTCTGCCACGAGCCGGCAGAGCAGCTCGTCGGGGGTGAGCACCTCGATTCGGCGGCCGCCGCGGCGTCGGCCGGGAAGTCCTTGACGTTCCATGTGCAGAGCACATTCGCCTCCGCGGCGACGGCCGCGGCCAGGACATGCCGGTCGTCTTCGTCTGGTAGCCACACGTCGGCGAGTGCGCGGAAATCCGCCTCGGCGGGCTCGACCTCGGCGAAGGGGAACGCGCGGTTCATCGCTGTCACCAAACGCTGGGCGGCAGCACGGTCGAAGCGGGCCACGTTCAGTCTGAGATGTTCGACGGCCTCGGCGAGGATCGCAGGGCTCCAGGCAACGGCGATGATCTCCTGGTCGGCGGCGTAGAGAAGGTAGTCGCGCAGGACTCGGGAGTAGAGCACGTTCGCGTCCGCGAGAACGACGCGGATCAGGTCGGTCTCGCGGACGGGGGTCGTTCGGTCAGGCCGAGTTCGTTCTGCACGGCGGCCAGTTCGGCGAGTGCCTCGCGCCGTCGCGGGCGCTCGTTCTCCAGGAACGCCCGGATCGACGAGACGCGCACACGGTGGTGGGCGCCGACCTTGCGGAACTCCAGCAGGCCGCGGTCCATCAGCTTGCGGACCTGGGGACGTGACATCCCTAGCAGCACCGCTGCCTCCGTCGGCGTGACCTCGGCGGCGCGGGGGGCCGCGACGAGCTCCTCGCCTCTGACCCGGGCGTCGAGCAGCCGGGAGACCAGCTCGGCCGTCTCGCGCGAGAACGCCACCCTCACCTCTCCACCGGACGTCGCCAAGGCGCGGTGGAGAGCCTCGGCATCGCGTAGCAGCAGCTCGGTCATGCCTGCCCCACCTGCCTCATCTGCTCCAACTGCAACAACTGCAACAACTGCAACACATTCCCGGTGCGCATCCGCTGGGCGAGGCTGGGTTCGACCGCGGCGACTGTCGCGGCCAGCACCCCGTCGTCGATGCGACTGATCACCCGGTAGGTCTGGCGGCGCACGTTGAAGCCGGCCCCGCTCTGGCCCGCCTCGGACAACCTGATAGCCGCCGGGTGAGCCGGCTCTGTCGATGAGGCGGATCCCGTCGCCCAGCTCCTGGTTCTGCCGGTGGATGGCTACGGACCGGAACCTTGGAACCCGCCAGGTATACGGAACATCCGTCCGATCCGCTAGATGATGTTCCGGTCGGCGTGGTCACCGGGAATCGTCCCAGGTCGGTGACCGCGTGGCGACCGGGCGGATGATGATTTCGGGACCCGGAACCGTGATCGAACGGTTCTTGTTGTGGTGCGTTAGGTCCACCACGCTGCGTAGTTGACGTCTGGCCTGGGTCGATAGGTTCGACCTATCGATCGGGACGATCGGGTGCCCGGCGAACGAGCAGGTAGTGACCCCGTTGGCCGGTTCGTACGGAACAATGGCCCTCGCCCAGTTGACGCAAATAGTGACCATGAGTGACATTCGAGTCGTCTCGGCATCGTCCCTCGCGTGGCGCGCGTGCTCTCGGGAGGAGACAGCAGCGTAGGGCAGGCGATCGGCGCCGCCAGCGGCTCCCGGCCCGGCTGGCGGTCACCGCGCACACCAGCCGGCTCGCCCAGCACGCGCTGTGCCTGCATACGCACGTTAACCCATGACCATCGCGGCCGGACAATGGGACCGACATCGCCGCGGCGCCTGACCGCGCTCGGCAGCACAGCGAGGGACTCGCCCCAAGACCGTTGGTTGTGCGGATTCTCCTCGTGACCGACGGTCTGTCCGATCTGAACAGGGCAAGGCAAGCCGCGGTGAAATGCGCCCAGGCTGGCTTGACGGTGGATGTGGTCCTGATCGATCCGACTGACCAAGCACGCGGTCTCGCGGCCCCTGCCTGCCAACCAGAAGCCGATGAACCCGGCGATGCGGCGGGCGTCGGCGAACAGCACCCCTGCGTTGACGGCGGGATGTCTGCCAGGTCTTACAGGCCGAGCCACGCCCGCGCGCAAAAGCCGAGCAGGGCGTCGCCAACCGAATCCGGGGCAATGAGATGAGGATCAGGTGCTGACGGCCGCAGCGTCGGCGCGAGCCAAGGTGGCGTCCAGGACGGCGTACTCGGCTTCTTCCACAGCGGCGATAGCGAAAGAGATCGCGCAGACGGCGTCGTCCTCCGCGTACTCCGCGCGCCGCTCGGCACGCTGGGCGTCGCGCTCGGTCTGCTTCTGTTGGACCTCAGCACGCACCTTGCTCACGTGGTCCTTCCAGCGGTCCTGGATCTCGCGCCACCGACTGGAAGCCTCCTGGGTCACGTCCGAGGCCTTCTCGCGAAGCTCGCTCGCGTGCCGCTCGGCGTTGGCGCGAGCCTGCTCGACTTTGGCCGCCAGCTCCTCGCGGGTCTCGGCCTCGGCAGCATCCGCAGCACCCTCGGCTGCCTTGGCACGCCTCGAGAGGTAGGCCAGCTGCTCGGACAAACGGGCCATAATTCTCACCCTTCCGCCGTCTTCCTGCATAATCACATGGCAGTCATGCTAGCGCGGATTCCTGGCTGACGCAGGTCCACCCCGACGACGGCGACCATCGCGACCTGCATCCCCATTACAGTGATTTGCAACCATCTATCGACGTCAAACGGCTCGAAGTACAGCGGAGATCCGCCACCCAGCAGCGGGTGGATGCGCGGCACGCCGAACAGCCTCCGGCCGCGCACTCCCGAGTCGACTTCCGGCGAGTTCGATCCTTCCTATGGGCAGTGAAGCTTGATACCGCTGTTCACGAAAGCGGTATTTCCCGGTTTGCCGGCGGACCGTCCGGGCAGGAGGTAAGGAGGCGGAATGAAATAACCTGTTCATCTTGAACCTTCTGTAGGTCCGTGACCTGCGAAGACGCTCCCGGGGATGCATTTGTTACTTCATTACAGATCCTAAGTGACGCCTGAGCCGGGAGGGATGCCCGCAAGCGGGGGAGCGGCCTCCGGTGACGTTCGGACGAGGTGCGTGCGCATCGCGAGGAGATTCTTGCTGTCGGGCGTCGGTTCGGGGTTCGGAATGTGCGGGTGTTCGGGTCGGTGGCGCGTGGTGAGGCCACGGGGTCCAGCGATCTGGATCTGTTGATCGATGTCGGGCCTGGTCATGGATACTTCGACATGGCGGCTTTCGCGCTCGCGGTGGAGGACCTGCTGGGTGTGTTCACGCAGGTCGCGACCGAGGGCGGGCTGAAGCTGCGTATCCGTGACCGGGTGCTCGCCGAGGCTGTGCCGGTCTGAACGGCTGTCTGTGCGGCGGGACGAGGAGCGGCTGGCGGACATCCTGGACGCGGCGGAGAAGATCGCGGTCCGGGTGCGGCGTGGCCGGGAGCGGTACGACGCCGACGAGGACGTGCAGATCATGCTCACCCGCAGGATCACACGATGGTCGCTCTACGTCACGAACTGCCACTCCGGCGAGTTGTCAAAATGTTACTTTTATCCACTATTTTCATGGACTCCAGTCGCATCCGCAGATCCGCCCGGTGACGGACGGCCGGCACACCGGTCACCCGTTGCGACCGCGGGCCGCGGGCGACCTGCGGCCGGTCTCCGCGCGCGACCTCCACCCAGCCGCGACCTGTTTGCGGATTTTTCGAATAGAAGTAGCCTGGAGTCGTGGCCACCGTGATTCGAGAGCGAACAGTCCTCCCACCCGCGGACAACTCCACCCTCGCCCGGTTCGCCCGCCGCCTGGCCGGGCTCGAGGAGCCCGCACGCGCACGGCTGGTCGGCCCCGACGGTTCCAAGATGGACATCCCCGACGAGCTCTACGGAATCCTGCACGACGTCGTGACCGCTCTGTCCCAGGGCCTGGCGATCTCGATCGCCCCGCACAACACCATGCTCACCACCCAGGAAGCCGCCGACCTGCTCAATATCTCCCGCCCCACTCTGGTACGCCTGCTGACCGACAGTGAAATTCCCTACACCATGCGCGGCCGGCACCGCCGCGTCATGCTCCGCGACATCCTCGACTACCGCGACCGCACCCGCCGGGAACGCCGCCAGGCACTGGACCAGATGGCCGCCGAAGCCGAAGAGGACGACCTCTACACCCTGACCGCGGCCCCCACATCAACCCGGTAAGAGGCCGTGACGTTCCCCGCGCTGCTCGACGCCTGCGTGCTCTACCCGGCCTACCTCTGTGACACCCTGCTCCGGCTCGCCGAAGCCGAGGCCTACCGGCCCCTGTGGTCAGCCGACATCCTCGACGAACTGCGGCGCAACGTCGTCGACGCCGGCGTCCCGGCCGACCGCGTCGACCGGCGCATCAACCACATGCGCCGATACTTCCCCGACGCGACCGTCACCGGCTACGAACACCTCATCGACGGCATGAC
>NZ_CAKKTL010000089.1:11145-19619 GCF_920664355.1 Protofrankia sp. CiP1_Cm_nod2 | reverse complement strand
AGCCCGACCCGGTCAGGGCGTGCGGCCGGAGGCTCTCGCGCCGCCGGCCGCGGCCGGGCGTACCGCCGGCCGCGGCCGGTGTCGCGCTGGGCCCGGGGGCCGGTGTCGCGCTGGGCCCGGGGGCGGGCGGAGCTGGCTGGACGGTCGTCGGCGTGTCCGTGTCGGCGGGATCCAACGCGTCCTCCTGTAGCCGACAGTGTGTGAGCGCGGCTATACCGTCCGTTTGTCAGGGTGTCGTTTGCTGATCGGACGCCCTGTCCGCGGCCATCCTTACTCTGCGAATCAGCAGCATTACATCAGTCGCTGTCGCCGCAGGTCCGACAGTCGCTGTCCAGACAGTCGCCGTCCGGACAGCGACCGGACGGTCCGGGCAGCGGCTGCCTGGACGGTCGCCGTCTGGGTGGTCCGGGCAGTGGCTGCCTGGACGGTCGCCACCGGGACGGCCGCTGTCCCGGCACCGGGAGCGCTGTGACCGGCGGGCCGGCACCGGCGACCGGGTTTCCCGCGCGGCCGGGGAGCCCGGCTGTTCCCGGGCGGCCTGCCTGCCTCGGCATCTGTTTCTCCGCCTGTTTCTCCGCGCGGCCGGAAGCCGGCTTCCGGGGCGTCCGGGTCGGGCATGCTGGGCTGTGCGCTGTCGCCCGGGACGGGTCCGGGCCTTCGGGAGGTGTCGCATGGCCGCGGGAAGCGCTCCTGAGGCTGGGGTCCCGCGGCCGGCGCCGGGGCGGGTCCTGTGATCGGCCCCGTGGACGGCATCACGGCTGGCCCCGCGGGCGTGCCCACGGTGGATGCCGTCGACTGGCGACGGCTGCGGGCCGAGGCCGCCCGGGTGGCGACCCGTGCGTACGCCCCGTACTCACGGCTGCGCGTCGGTGCCGCCGCCATGGTGGACGACGGCAGGCTGGTCGTGGGCTGCAACGTCGAGAACGCCTCCTACGGCCTCACGCTGTGTGCCGAGTGTGTGCTGGTAGGGGCACTGCACACCGCCGGCGGCGGCCGGCTGGTGGCGTTCGCCTGCGTGGACGGCGCCGGCGCGCCGCTGCTGCCCTGCGGCCGGTGCCGGCAGCTGCTGTACGAGCACGGTGGCCCGGACCTCCTGGTGGCGACGGCCGGTGACCCGCGTCGGCTGGCGGAGCTGCTGCCGGACGCCTTCGGCCCCGCCGACCTGCCGCCACCGCCCGTCGCCCACGCCACCGGTGCCGGTGCCGGTGCCGGTGCCGGCACAGCCACCGCCACCGCCACCGGCCAGGACGCCCGCGCAGGACGGGATGGCGGTGGCTTTCCGTGACTTTTCACGTCGTCGACCTGATCCGGACGAAACGGGACGGCGGCAGCCTGCCCGACGCGGCCGTGGACTGGCTGATCAGCTCCTACACGGCGGGCGCTGTCCCCGACGAGCAGATGGCGGCCTATCTGATGGCCGTGGTGTGGCGCGGCATGCGGCCGGCGGAGCTGTCCCGGTGGACCGCGGCGATGGTCGCCAGCGGCGAACGGCTCGACCTGTCCGGGCTCGGCCGCCCGACCGTGGACAAGCACTCCACCGGCGGTGTCGGTGACAAGGTCTCGCTGGTCCTGGTGCCGCTGGTGGCGGCCTGCGGCGCGGCGGTGCCGCAGCTCGCCGGCCGCGGGCTCGGCCACACCGGCGGGACGCTGGACAAGATGGCGGCCATCCCCGGCTGGCGGGCCTCGCTGACGCCTGAGCGGATGCGTTCGGTGCTCACCGACGTCGGCGGGGTCATCGCCGCCGCGGGCGCCGGCCTGGCCCCGGCGGACCGGAAGCTGTACGCGCTGCGGGACGTGACCGGCACGGTCGAGTCGATCCCGCTGATCGCCTCGTCGATCATGAGCAAGAAGATCGCCGAGGGGACGTCCGCGCTGGTGCTGGACGTCAAGGTCGGCTCGGGCGCCTTCATGACGGCCCAGGCGCCGGCCCGGGAGCTGGCCGAGAACATGGTCACCCTGGGTGACGCGGCCGGGATGCGCACGGAGGCGCTGCTGACCGGCATGGACACCCCGCTGGGGCGGACCGCCGGCAACGCGCTCGAGGTCGACGAGGCGGTGGCGGCCCTGCGCGGTGGCGGCCCGGCAGACCTGGTCGAGGTGACGGTCACGCTGGCCAGACGGATGCTCGCCCTCGCCGGGCTGGCCGGCGGCCCGGATCCGGCGGACGTCCTCGCGGCGGGCCGGGCGCACGACGTGTGGCGACGGATGGTCACCGCGCAGGGCGGCGACCCGGACGCGCCCCTGCCCATGGCCCGGCACGTCGAAACGGTGCCCGCGCCCGCGACCGGCTTCCTGCGCCGGCTGGACGCGCGCGCCGTCGGCCTGGCGGCCTGGCGGCTGGGGGCGGGCCGGGCGCGCCAGGACGACGAGGTGTCGGTGGCCGCGGGCGTGCGGTGGTCCGCCGGCATCGGCGAGCGGGTCGTCGCCGGGGCGCCGCTGCTGGAGCTGCACACCGACGACCCGGCCCGGCTGGCCACCGCCCGGGCGGCCCTCACCGACGCCGTCGAGATCGCGGACACCCCGCCGCCCGTCCAGCCGCTCGTCCTCGACCACGTCCACCCGTAGGGCCTGCCTACTGGAGGGCCCCCGGTAGGCGTCCACCGGTGGGGCCTACCGGTAGCCCGGAGCCGCCCGGCTGCCCTACAGCCTGCGCATAGGCAGCCTGCGCATAGGCGTCCACCGGTAGAGCCCACCGGTAGGCGTCCACCCGCGGGCGCCGGCTGGCGGATGCCGGCCACCGGCATCCCGGATGCCCACCGATGATTTTCGCCGCTGATTCCTGTCGCTGATTTCCGTCGACGGATATTTTCACGGTGTATTATCCGCTTTGTTTCTTTCCGGGGGGTTCTCCCGGGCAATCCATGAATGGATCTTCTCTGGCGGGGCTCCGCCGACGGATCCTCCGTCCGGCTCGCCGACCGGGCGCGGGAACCGGGTAAGACGGCCGTGCCTTCGGATATATCTTCGGACGATGACCGTGTCCGTGTCCGTGCCGTCCCCGCCCACGCTGGAGGCCATCCGGCGGGTGCCCAAGGTGCTGCTGCACGACCATCTCGACGGTGGGCTGCGGCCGGCGACCGTCGTCGAGCTCGCGGACGAGGTGGGCTACGGCGGGCTGCCCACCGCCGACGTGGACAAGCTCGCGACCTGGTTCCGCGGCGGCGCCCACAGCGGGTCGCTCGTGCGCTACCTGGAGACGTTCAGCCACACCGTCGGGGTGATGCAGACCCCGGGCGCGCTCGCCCGGGTCGCCCGCGAGTGCGCCGAGGATCTCGCCGCCGACGGCATCGTCTACGCCGAGGTCCGTTTCGCCCCCGAACTGCACGTCGAGCGGGGGCTGGCGCTCGACGCGGTGATCGAGGCCGTCATCGACGGCTTCCGGGCCGGGTCGGCCGGTACCGGGCTGAAGATCCGCGCGCTGCTGACCGCGATGCGTCACGCGGCCCGCTCGCTGGAGATCGCCGAGGCCGCCGTCCGGTGGCGGGACAGAGGGGTTGTCGGTTTCGACATCGCCGGAGCCGAGGCGGGATACCCGCCGACCCGCCACCTCGACGCGTTCCAGTACATGCAGCGGGCCAACGGCCACTACACGATCCACGCCGGGGAGGCGTTCGGGCTGCCGTCCATCTGGGAGGCCCTGCAGTGGTGCAACGCCGACCGGCTCGGCCACGGCGTCCGGGTCACCGACGACATCACTGTCGACACCGACGCGAACGCGGCCCTCGGGCAGCTGGCCAACTATGTCCGGGACGTCCGGGTGCCGCTGGAGATGTGCCCGACGTCCAACGTGGACACGGGCGTGTGCGCGAGCATCGCCGAGCATCCGATCGGCCTGCTGCGCGGCCTGCACTTCCGGGTGACGGTCAACACCGACAACCGGCTGATGAGCGGGGTGACGCTGTCGAGCGAGTTCGCCGCGCTGGTGGACGCCTTCGGGTACGGATGGCCGGACATCCGGTGGCTGACGGTGAACGCGATGAAGTCGGCGTTCATCCCGTTCGACCAGCGGCTGGCGCTCATCAACGACGTGATCAAGCCTGGGTTCGCGCCGGTGTGCGGCGATGGGTGACCCGCCGCTCGCCGCGGCCGGCCCGGCCGCCCCGGATGGCCTGGCCGCCCCGGCCGGCCTGGCCGCCCCGGATGGCCTGGCCGGCCTGACCTTTCCGGACGGTCCGGATAGCCCGGACAGCCCGGACGGCCCGGATAGCCTGACCGTTCTGGATAGCCCGGACGGCCCGGATAGCCCGGACGGCCCGGATGGCCTGGCCGGTCCGGACGCCGGCTCCGGGCGGGCCGGGGCCCCCGGCGGTGCCGTGGCCGGGCCGGACGGGCGCCCGCGCTGCCCGTGGGCGCTGTCCGCGCCGGAATACATCTCCTATCACGACGACGAGTGGGGGCGCCCGGTCCGCGACCGGGCCGGGCTTTTCGAGCGGCTCAGCCTGGAGGCGTTCCAGTCCGGTCTTTCCTGGCTCACCGTCCTGCGTAAACGGGACGCCTTCCGGGCCGCGTTCGCGGATTTCGACCCGGTGGCCGTCGCGGCTTTCGGCCCGGCCGACGTCGAACGGCTGGCGGCGGACGCGGGAATCATCCGCAACCGCCGGAAGATTCTCGCGACAATCACCAACGCCCGGGCGCTGCTGGCGCTGGACGGGTCGTTCGAGGAACTAATCTGGTCGTTCCGGCCCGTGACCACGGCGGTGCCGCTGGTAACGGCGGACCTGCCGGCGACCACGGCCGAGTCGGCGGCGCTGGCCCGGGAACTGAAATCCCATGGCTTCGTCTTTGTCGGCCCCACGACAGCGTATGCGCTGATGCAGGCGTGTGGTCTGGTCAACGACCACCTTGCGGCCTGCGCGGTCAGGAGCTTACGGGGGTGACCGCCCCCGCGCCGCCGGTGCCGGCGGGCCGGCCCGTGCTCCAGGCCGCGCCGCGCGAACCAGACGAACCGGGCCGCTCCGCTAGCATGGCTGATCATGTCGGACGTGATGCTACTTGCGATTGTCAGTGTTGTCGTCACCGGCATCGGCGCGCCGGGGATCAGCGCCTTCTCCGGCCGTATGGAAACACGGCGCTCGCATCGTCTCGCCGTCCAGAAGGAATGCCGTGACGTGCTGGACTTCGCCGCCGAGCAGCTGACCCGGTCCCAACTGGTCACCGCCTACTGTATTTCACTGTGGTCCCGGGGGATAATGGACGGCGACGACGAGGCGAAAGAATATCTGAAGCGCCGGAACCACGCGAACGAAATGGCCCGGACCGCCTACGGGCGGCTGCGTGTCAGGTTCGGCCCGACCGCCCCGGTCACCCGTCACTACGACGACGCCATCGAGTGCATGCACCGCCTGACCGATGTGCTGCGGGGCTACCGCGCCGGCGACACCTACGGCGCCTGGGAGCACCAGGCCAGCGCCGAGTCCGCCGAACTGGCCACGGCCGGCAACAAGTTCCTCACCGCCGCGAAGAAGGCCCTCTCCGCCCAGCGGTAGACGTCGCCGCGGGCACCGGCGCTGTTCGGGGCACCGGCGCTGTTCGGGGCACCGGCGCTACGCCGGGACGTCGGCGTTGCTTGGGGCACCGGCGTTGCTTGGGGCACCGGCGTTGCTTGGGACGTCGGCGTTGCTTGGGGCACCGGCGTTGCTTGGGACGTCGGCGCTACTCCGGGACAGCGGCGAGCACGTCCCGGGTGGCGGACATGCCCAGCCTGGTCGCGCCGGCGCCGACGAGGGCGAGCGCCTGCTCGGCGGTACGGATGCCCCCGCTGGCCTTGATCCCGAGCCGTCCACCGACCGCCGCCGCCATCGCCCGCACCGCCCGCAGGCTCGCCCCGCCCGCCGGATGGAAGCCCGTCGACGTCTTCACGAACTCCGCCCCGCCGGCCTCCGCGGCCCGGCAGGCCGCCGCGATGCCGGCGTCCGGCAGCAGCGCGCTCTCGATGATCACTTTGAGGATCACGTGCGGCGGGACGGCCAGCCGTACCTCGGTGATCTCGGTCTCGATCGACCGCCAGTTCTCCTCCATCGCGCAGGCCAGGTCGATCACCAGGTCGATCTCGTCCGCGCCGTCGGCCACGGCCCGGCGGGCCTCCTGCGCCTTGACCATGGTCAGATGGGTGCCGTGCGGGAACCCGACCACCGAGGCCACGGCGAACGCCGGGTCGTCCGCCGCCGCCCGCTCGTCCTTCGGCCGGCCCCGGCGGGCCGCGGCGGCAGCCAGGTAGACGTGGGTGGGCGCGACACACACCGCGCCGACGCCCAGCTCGGTGGCCTCGCCGCACAGCGCGAGGATCTCCTCCCCGGTCGCCTCGGGGCGCAGCAGGGTGTGATCGATCATCCGGGCGAGTTCGGCCCGGCGTGGGGGAGCGGGAGGGCCCGGCACCGTCGCGCCGGTTCCACCGGTTCCGGCGGGACGGTCCGCTCCGGCTGGGAAGCTCGTCATAGCGTCCATCATTACGGGTGCGGTACGGGTGTGGTGGCAGCCGGAGTTCCAGCGGGCCAGGTGAGGGTCCTCGGACGGCGGGAGGCAGTTGTGCGGGTCGACGTCGTCGAACATCCGCTGGTGGCCGCGCGGCTGACCATGCTGCGCGACAAGGGGACGCAGCCACCGGTGTTCCGCGCGGCGCTGCGGGAGCTGTCCACGATGCTGATCTACGAGGCCGCCCGGGAGCTGCCGACGGTCCGCCACGCCGTGGCCACCCCGCTCACCCCGGCGGTGGGCAGCAGGCTGGCCATGGCGCCGATCGTCGTGCCGGTCCTGCGGGCGGGGCTGGGGATGCTGGAGGCGGCCCTCGGCCTGCTGCCCGAGGCCCGGACCGGCTTCGTCGGCCTGGCCCGGGACGAGCGGACCTTCCAGCCCCACGCCTACCTGGAGTCACTGCCGGCGAGCCTCACCGACTATCCCGTGCTGCTGCTCGACCCGATGCTCGCCACCGGCGGATCGGCCGCGCACTGCCTGAACCTGCTGGCCGGCCGCGGCGCTACCGGCATGGTTCTGGTCTGCGTACTCGCCGCCCCCGAAGGGGTCGCCGCGCTGGACGCGGGCGGCTTCGACGTCCGGATCGTCACCGCCTGTATCGACGAACGGCTCGACGACAACGCCTTCATCGTCCCCGGCCTCGGCGACGCCGGCGACCGCCAGTTCGGCGCCGTCTGACTCCGAGCCGCCCACCAGCGGCGCATGATCGTCAATTGTTTGTCGTTGTGTACGGTTTTCGGGCGAAAAAGCGTACACAACGACAAACAATCGCCGATCTTCTCCGTTCAGGGGCCGAGGAGCAGATGGTGGACGGTGGCGCGGAGCGTGGCCAGGCGGGTGTCCGCCTCGCGGCGGGCGCGTGCGAGGCCGTCGGCGTCCGCCGTGGGCTCGACCGGGACGGCCACCTCCAGATAGGCCTTGATCTTCGGTTCGGTGCCGCTGGGACGAACGACCACCCGTCCACCGTCCGTCAGCCGAAAAATGATCACATCAGCTGGTGGGACGGCACCGGCCGCCTGGCCGGGCGTAGACGGCACGGGTTCGGCGGCCGGGGCGGGTTCGGGTTCGGCGGTCGGGACCGGTGCAGGTGCGGCGGCCGGGACCGGGGCCGGGGCGGGTGCGGGCGCGGCGGTCGGGACCGGGGCTGGGGCGGGTGCGGCGGTCGAGACCGGGGCCAGGGCTGGTGCGACGGCCGGGGCTGGGGCTGGTGCGGCGGCGAGGTCGCGGATGGCGAGTACGTCGGCGGGGCCGATCCTCGCCGGGGGCTCGGCGCGCAGTGCGTCCATCACGGCGGAGATCCGCGCGCTGTCGGTGACCCGGATGGACACCTGGGCGGTGGCGTGCAGGCCGTGTCGGCGGACGAGGTCGTCGAGCCGGTCGAGCAGGGTCCGGCCGTGGCGTTTCTCCGCCGCGGCGATCCCGGCGATCGCCAGGGCCGCGGTGATTCCGTCCTTGTCGCGCACGAGCGTCGGCGCGACCGCGTAGCCGAGCGCCTCCTCATAGCCGAAGACGAGGCCGGCGTGCGCCCGCATGATCCATTTGAAGCCGGTGAGGGTCTCGAGGCAGGGGACGCCGTGCGCGGCCGCGAGCGTCGCCAGTGCGCCCGAGCTCACGATCGTCGTGGCGACCGGCCCGGGCCGGTCGCGCAGCACCTCGTCCGCGAGCAGCAGCCCGACCTCGTCGCCGGTGAGTACCCGGCTGCCGACCGCGGCCGCACAGCGGTCCGCGTCCGGGTCGTTGGCGATGACGACGTCGGCGCCCACCGCCCGGCCGAGCGCGAGCACCCGGTCCAGCACGCCGGGCTCCTCCGGGTTCGGGAACGCGACGGTCGGGAAGTTCGGGTCGGGACGGGCCTGCTCGGCTACCACGAACGGCGCGGCCAGGCCAGCCCGGGTGAACACGGCGGCCAGGGTGTCTGCGCCCACACCGTGCAGCGGCGTGTACGCCACCCGGAGGCCAGCAAGATCGTCTAGGGTGGAGTCGTCAACGGCCCGGCTGGTGGT
>NZ_CAKKTL010000089.1:0-10896 GCF_920664355.1 Protofrankia sp. CiP1_Cm_nod2 | reverse complement strand
CGGTGCCATCCGTCCGCATGGTGGTCGCGGCCGCCGCCACGTAACTGTCGTGGATCTCCACGCCAAGGCGGATCCAGCCGTCACCGAGGGGAAGGGACGCGGCCGGCCCGACGGCATCGATCGCCGTCTCGATCTCGCTGTCGACGGGAGCGACGATCTGCGCCCCGTTCGCCGGGTCGCCGGACGGTGCGCCCAGGTACACCTTGTAGCCGTTGTCGGTCGCCGGATTGTGACTTGCGGTGACCATGATGCCGGCGTCCGCGCCGAGTCGGCGGACGGCGAACGCCAGCACCGGCGTGGGCACCGGGACAGGCAGCAGGGCCGCCCGCACCCCCGCCCCGGCGAGCACCCGAACACTGTCGAGGGCGAACCGCTCGCTGCCATGCCGGGCATCCGCCCCCACGACAACCAGCGGAAGTGGACGATCATCGTCCGGTGGCGTCCCCGAGCCGGTCGGCGCGGTATCCGCGGGCGTTACTGATGGTGATCTGGTTGTCGTGGCCGAAGCGTCCATGCCGGGCTGTCGGGCGAGCAGCCAGGTGGCCAGGCCCGCCGCCGCCCGTCGGACGACCGCGGTGTTCATCCCGGCCGGGCCGGCGCGAAGCGGCCCACGAAGCCCGGCCGTGCCGAAGCGCAGGGCACCGGAGAACCGTTCACGCAGGGCTTCGAGGTCACCAGTGGTAAGCGCGGCGTCGACCAGAGTGGCCAGTTCGGCCCGGTCGGCCGGCCAGGGATCGTCGGCGATCCACCGCCGGGCCCGGGCGAACAGGTCCGGGAGGCCCGCGTCATCCACAGCGTGCACGTTCATCCCCGATGGGCACGTTCATCCAACATGACCAGTTCACCAGCCTGCCCCAGGACCCGCACGCTCATCCCCACGGATGCGGCCTTCTCGACGGACACGGCCTTCTCGACGGACACGGCCTTCTCGACGGACACGGCCTTCTCGACGGATGCGGCCTTCTCGACGGATGCGGCCTTCTCGACGGATGCGGCCTTCTCGACGGACACGGCCTTCCCGATGGACACGGCCTTCCCGATGGACACGGCCTTCTTGACGGACACGACATTCCCGGCGGGCGCGGCCATCCTGATGGACGTGTTGTCCCGGCGGACGCCGTCCATCTCGACCGATCACAGCCTGGTGATGATCGAGGCGAGCAGTGCGCCCATGCGTCCGGCCGCCTCGGCGCCGGCGGCCAGCACGTCGGTGTGGTCGATCGGCTCGTCGGTCATGCCGGCGGCCAGGTTGGTCACCAGGGACAGCGCCAGCACCTCGGCGCCCTCGGCCCGCGCAGTGATCGTCTCGTGCACGGTCGACATGCCGACCAGGTCGGCGCCGAGCGTCCGCAGCATCCGGATCTCGGCCGGGGTCTCGAAGTGCGGCCCGGGCAGCGCCGCGTAGACCCCTTCGGTGAGGGCCGGGTCGGCGGCTCGCGCCAGCGCGCGTAGCCGCGGGGAGTAGGCGTCGGTGAGGTCGACGAACTGCGGCCCGATCAGGGGTGAACGGCCGGTGAGGTTCAGATGGTCGGAGATCAGTACGGGCTGGCCGACAGTGTGGTCCTCGCGCAGCCCGCCGGCGGCGTTGGTGAGCACCACGGTGGACACACCCGCGGCACAGGCTGTGCGGACACCATGGGCGACGACCCGGGGGTGATAGCCCTCGTAGGCGTGGACCCGGCCGAGGAACAGCAGAAGATGACGTCCACCGAGGGCAACCGAGCGCACCGTCCCGGCGTGGCCGGGGGCACTCGGCGGCGGAAAACCGGCGAGTTCGGCGACGGCCACCTCGCCGGTCACTGTGCCGGTCGCGGCCAGCACGTCCGCGGCGGGCAGCCATCCACTGCCGAGCACGATGGCGATGTCGTGCCGTCCGACACCTGTGATCTCGGCCAGCCGCGCCGCGGCAGCCGTCGCCTCCGCAGCGGCCTGCGCACCCGGCCCAGTAGCCGTCTGCACGGCAATGGTGTCCCGCATGTGGTGACTCTAGCTTCGGTCCCGCCCCGGCGTGTTCCGCTCCGTTGCTGCGCTGGCCTGCTGCGCTGGCCTGCTGCGCTGGCCTGCTGCGCTGGCCTGCTGCCCTGACGGTGACTTGCTGTTCTGACTCGCTCCGCAGCCCTGATCCGCCGCTCTGATTCGCAAGCCGCCCGGTTTACCCATATTTGGGGTGATATCGAAGGCATCCGAGGTACTGACCCTCCACGGCCTGGCCCCTCGCTCATCCCACGGCACCACCACCCATACGGTCGAATCAGTAGACGGAAACTGTCATCGCTCGGAGCCCTGAAAATATTATGTAGAGGAATAATTCGCGGCATCGGATAGCGCCTTCTGCGGCTATCTCGCTGCGCCTGTCTCGATCGGCTCGGGCCTCCGGGTCATCCGGCCCCTTGATGCTGCTGAATATTCGGTGTCTGAGCGTCCGGCGTCGAGACTGTCGAGAATGCCATGGCCATTATGATCATCGAGAGGTGCCATAGCCGGGGTCGCTGCCCACGTGGATGCCACAGGCGGGTGGTAGGACGCCTCTGGAAAGCGGCGGTGAAGCGATCTCAGAAGGGTGGTGAGCCGAGATCCAGAACGCTGTCCCGTCTGGTTCTGTCCGTGTCCGGACCGTGGGCGCCGGCCCTTTTTCTCACGCCGTGGGTACCTCCCCCGCTGTACGTGTCCGTCCCCGGGGCTCCTGGAGCTGCTGATGCGCTCGTTCTCGATATTCCTGCTGTGGAGGCATCCGTTCCCGTGTTGCGCGTTCTGGGAATGTCTGCTCGCGGGGATCCTGCTTGCGAGACGGGGTCGTTGTCTGACCTCCGAGTTATGAGCCCGGCGGGCTCGACGTCCCAGGGTTCGGGGATGCTGGGGTAGACCCGTCCGGTCGGGCTGGTCCACATCGCGGTGTCACCGTCGGTGCGTTGAACCGTCCAGCCGCCCTCGTGTTTGGCCCTGTGGTGGCGCCGGCACAAGGTCAGTAGATTCTCTTCGCTGGTGGGTCCGCCGGCGCTGTGCGGCTGGATGTGGTCGAGGTCGCAGAACTGGGCAGGTTTCCGGCAGCCCGGGAAACGGCAGGTCCGCTGCCGCGTGCGCAGCAGCCGGGCGAGGCCGGGTGCGGGGAAGCGGCGGCCGACCTCGATCGGCCGGTCGCCCTGGGCGGGGTCGGTGAAGATCCGCCGCCAGGTCGCCTCCCGGGCGAGCTCCCGGACGGTTTCTGCGGGGATCGGCCCGTAGCCGGCGAGTTCCCCGGGGGTGTCGCTGACCGCGGCGAGGGTCGCGGCGGAGACGAGTATCCCGACCTCCACGGACACCTCAGCTCCCCGGTCGCGGCCGAGGAGCAGGTCGACGAGGGCGTCGGCGCGGCGGGCGTCCATGCTGGGGCGTTCGTCCGGGCCGGTGTGGGGGATGGTCATGCCAGGGGGCTCGTCCGGGTCGGCGACCGCGCGGGCGAGGGCATCGAGGCGCTGGTAGGCGGCTTGGGCGTCGAGGGCGGGCAGCAACGCCCACAGTTCGGCCATCCCGTCCTCGGCCGGACGAAGCTGCACCTCCCGACCTTTGCGGGCGTGGGCGTGCCGTCGCCGCGCGCCGTCCGGGTCGGCGCTGAGAACGGCCCGGCGCAACGCCTGACGGAACAGGCTGGGACTGCCCCGCCCACCCCGGGCCAGCACCTTCCGCTCGACCGCGGCGGCTTTGTCTGCGGACAGGGCGGCGGTTGTCTCGGCGACCGCGCGGACCCGACCCAGATCGATCGCCCCGGTCTCCAGCGCGGCCAGGGTGGCCGGCAGCCGGTCGACGACGGTGACCGCAAGCTCCACGCTGGCCGCGGCAGCGGCCGGGGACAGGGCGAGTTCGGCGGCGATCTCCTCCGCGGCCCACCCCGGCCCGGCCGGGTTCCCCTCCCCGGGCGGGGTGGGCCGCAACGCGGCGAGACGGGCCTGGGCACGCAGCATGACCGCCTCCAGCCCGGCGATCCGCCGCCGCACCGCGGCCATCAGGGACAGGCAGCCGTCCGAGTCACAGGAGGCCACCACCGGCAGACGGCCGGCCATGTCACAGCCCGCCAGCGCTGGCGGGCCACCGCACTCGGCGCGGCCCGTCGGCGCTGGCGGCGGGGCCGGAACCGCCGTGCCAGCCGGGGCTGGGTCGCCCACCCTGGTATCGAACATATGTACGAGTATAGTCGCTTATATGGACATTTTCACCCCTGACGACGATCGCTCTCCCGGCCCTCCGCACAGGCGCAGGACGCAGACCGCATACGAGAGGCATCCATAATGATCTATAAAGTCCGGTTGCGCCGGGCCGGTGCCTGGTGGCCGACGGTTGGTCATGATCGTGCGTCAGCGGCCCGGGGGGCCGGCGGCGGGGCGGAAGTCGTGGTCCGGATGGTCCCGGGTGGCTGGGCCACCCGGGACCCGGGGCCAGTCCCAGGCCACCCCGTAGTGGAGCCCGCGGGAAAGCTCGACGAAGTCCTTGCGGACGTATCCGAGGCTGCTCGGCACAAGCCAGTGCTCCTCGTCGTCCGGATGCAGCCGGGCCTCCGGGCCGAGCACGCCGCTGAAATACCAGACGCGGACGGGTGGTACCGTCGGGTCGAACTGGAGCTGTACCGTGTATCGGCTGTTCTGCTGCTCTTTCGGTGTGTAGTTCAGGACCGGTGTCATCTCGCGGTCGGTGTGTATGCGCAGCCGGTACACAAAGGAAACGCGGTCGCCGGGGGAAAGCGCCGCCGAGAACTCGAGCTCGGTCACCTCGTACCCGTTCGGGATGAAGGTGGAGCGCCGGACCGCGCAGTTCGCCAGCGCTTCGACGGAGATCACCTCGGGTCGCGGGTCGCTGTGATAGCGGGTGGTCGCCACGTAGTGGTCGATCCCGTCGTCGAGGGCGACCAGGGACCGGAATATCAGCACTTCCGTCGGGATCCGGCCGGAAAGTCGTACCAGCAGCTCGGCCCGGTCAAGGAGAAACCGCGGCCGGCTGGCGTCGAGGAGGCCCGGCGCACCGCTGCCGGCCAGGTAGTCCTGCCAGCCGGCACCGGCGCTGAGCTCCGCGACCCGCTGCCTGAGCAGGAGCGCGGCCTCGACGGTCCCCCGGTAGAACCATTCCCGTACGGTTCGCTCGTGTCGGCCCCGGCGGCGGGCGAGTGCGTCGATCCGGGCCGTCAGGGACGGCTCACCCGGATTCTCGCCGTCAATGTTGAAACCGATCTGGGCACCGGTCCGCAGTTTTTCCTGGGGGATGGCGTGACAGCACTCGACTATGATGTTCTGTAATGCGGCGGCGCGTTGGTCGTCCGACCATTCTCCAGGTGCCGGGGGCAGCAGCCGTACCAGAGGCGAGCTCCTGAGTTTCTCGACGTTCAAACCCGGTCCCGCCGAGAGCGCGACAAGCTCCGCCCTGATCGTCTCGACGGTCAACTGGGTTATGGTGTCGCCGGTCATGGGCAGCCCCGTTCCCGTCCTGGAAACAACCGATCGGACTCCCGGCGGGTCGCGCCGGCCGGGTAGCGTGAACCCGCGCGGCCGCGCGTCGGTTCCGCCGGTGGTGGCGTGCGCCGTGGAGTCTTTCCATCAACGGTAGACGTAATCGTGGGCGCATGTGTGTTTTCCTGGCTGACATCGATAAAAATAATCGCTTTTGCCTGCTTTGTGGCTGGGTCCGGGCGGCTGCCGCGGGGCGTGGCCACCCGGTCGCCCTCGGCCGGCGAGGCCGCCTCGGGGCGACGGGAGCGGCGAGGCGGGTCCCTGAAGCCGACGGCTCCCTCGCTGTGGTCATCTGGCCGCGGTCACCTCCGGTCTGCCGGTCCTCGCCGGGCGCGGGCTGGCGCGTCGGGAGTGATCCGGAGTGGTTCAGCCGTGCTCCTTGCCGCTTCGTCGGCCATCTCGTGGTCCATCCCGTCGGCGATCCCGTCAGGCCGTTGCCGTGACGGCGGTGAACCCGGCGTGAGAATCGCGCATGAGTGGGCCGGGTTTCCCTACGATCTGGCCATGAGCGAGCGTCTGTCGGAGTCCGGCCAGCCGATCAAGCCGGTTTACAGTGCATCCGATCTGCCCGCGGGCCTGACGGAGCGCCTGGGTTCACCCGGTGAGTATCCGTTCACCCGGGGCGTCTACCCGACCATGTACACCGGCAAGCCGTGGACAATGCGGCAGTACGCCGGTTTCGGCACCGCCAGGGAGTCCAACGAGCGGTATCACTCGCTTGTCGCCGCGGGCACCGGCGGGCTTTCGGTCGCGTTCGACCTGCCCACCCAGATGGGTTATGACTCCGACGACCCGATCGCTCACGGCGAGGTCGGGAAGGTCGGGGTGGCGATCGACTCGATCGAGGACATGCGGGTGCTCTTCGCCGGCATCCCGCTGGACAAGGTCTCCACGTCGATGACCATCAACGCGCCGGCGTCCGTCCTGCTGCTGCTATACCAGCTGGTCGCCGAGGAGCAGGGCGTCCCCGGCTCGAAGATCACCGGAACCATTCAGAACGACGTCCTCAAGGAATACATCGCCCGCGGTACCTACATCTATCCGCCCGCGCCGTCCCTGCGGCTGATCGCCGACACGTTTGCGTACTGCCGCAACGAGATCCCCCGGTGGAACACGATCTCGATTTCCGGCTACCACATGGCCGAGGCCGGGGCCACCCCCGCGCAGGAGATCGCTTTCACCCTCGCCAACGGCATCGCCTACGTCCGGGCCGCCGTCGAGGCGGGGCTCGCCGTGGACGAGTTCGCCCCCCGGCTGTCCTTCTTCTTCGTCTCCCGCACGACCCTGCTGGAGGAGGTGGCGAAATTCCGCGCCGCCCGCCGGATCTGGGCGGACGTGATGAAGAACACCTTCGGCGCGACGAACCCCAAGTCGATGATGCTGCGCTTCCACACCCAGACCGCGGGCGTACAGCTCACCGCGCAGCAGCCCGAGGTCAACCTGGTCCGGGTCGCGGTACAGGGCCTCGCCGCCGTGCTGGGCGGCACCCAGAGCCTGCACACGAACTCCTACGACGAGGCCATCGCCCTGCCGACGGTCAAGGCCGCGACCCTGGCGCTGCGTACCCAGCAGGTGCTCGCCTACGAGACGGACATCACCGCCACCGTCGACCCGTTCGCCGGCTCCTACGCGGTCGAGGCCCTCACCGACGATGTCGAGCAGGCCGCCCGCGAGCTCATGGAGCAGGTCGAGAAGCGCGGCGGAGCCGTCGCCGCGATCGAGCAGGGCTACCAGAAGAGCGAGATCGAGAACTCCGCCTACGCGGTCATGCAGGGCATCGAGGACGGTTCACGCACCGTGGTCGGCGTCAACCGCTTCCGTGCCGAGCAGGAGGAGCAGTACGACCCGCTGCGGGTCGACCCGGCGATCGAGGCCGACCAGTCGGCCCGGCTGGCCACCCTGCGCGCCGACCGCGACAACGCCGAGGTGACCCGCCATCTGGACGCGGTGAAGGCCGCCGCGCAGGGCACCGACAACGTCCTCTACCCACTGAAGGAGGCGCTGCGCGCCCGGGCCACGGTCGGCGAGGTCTGCCACGCCCTGCGCTCGGTCTGGGGGATCTACCACCCTGCCGACGCCTTCTGACCTCGCCGGGCGTGGGCGGAACCCCGGCGGCGTTTCTCGTCACCTTGCGTACCCTCCGGGTACGCGGCGGCTCCTCGACCTTGCCGGGCTTGCGCCCACATCCCGGCGACCAGGCGTGGGCGAAACCCCGGCGGCCTTGTGACAGCGGCCTTGTGATACCTACCGGGCTGTTAGGTATCACAAGGCTGCGTCGGTGATAGGTAAGTATCACAACGCCAGCCGGCGTCGGCGGCCCTGCCGGGGCGACCGGCCCAGGGGTGCTACCGGGCGGACGTGTCCGGTTCTCCCTCGATCGTCCGTAGGATGCCGTCCGCGATGAACAGGCGGTTGCGGGCTCGCCCGGGCACCTCGGTGAGGATTCCGCTCTCGACCAGCTTCGCGACGTTCAGACTGGCGGAACGGTGCGTCACGTCGAGAATGCGCCGTGCCCGGCTGACGGTCAGCGCCGGTATGTCGAACAGCGCGTCCACCAGCGCCGCCAGCAGCCCGGACGAGCGCGCGGTGCTGACCCGGGCGCGGTAGTCGTTCCGCAGGTTGTGCAGCGCGGTGGAACGCCGCACCGCGTCCCGGGCCTGTTCGGCGACCCCGCGGAGGAAGAACTCCACCCATCCTGCCCACTCCCCGTGCGTGGAGACCCGCAGCAGATGGGCGTAGTACTCGTCGCGCCGCGGTTCGATCCAGGCCGAGATGTCCAGCATGGGCGTGTCGAGCAGTCCCCATTCAGCCAGCAGCAGGACGACCAGGAGTCGGCCGACCCGCCCGTTGCCGTCGAGGAACGGGTGGATGGCCTCGAACTGGTAGTGCGCGCATGCGATCGTGACCAGTGGTGGCAGGTCGTGGTCGGTGTGCAGGTGCTTCTCGAACAGGTCCAGGCACTCCCACAGCCGTTCCGGGGGAGGCGGGACGTAGGTGGCGGTGTCGAGGGTGCAGCCGGGCGCCCCGATCCAGTTCTGGCTCCGCCGGACGTCACCCGGGGTCGCGTAGTCTCCGCGGACGCCACTGAGCAGGATGGCGTGCGCCTCCCGCAGCAACGGGACGCTCAGCGGAAGCCGACGGTCGGGGTCGAGTGTGTGCTCGACCGCGGCCATGTAGTTGAACACCTCCCGGACGTCCGCGCCGTCGCTCCGGGCCGGCTGCTCCGCCTCGAAGAGCACCAGGTCGGAGACGGATGCCTGGGTGCCTTCGATCCGGCTGGACAGCACGGCCTCCCGGCGGACCAGCGCCCGGGCCAGCAGCCGCGGGTTGGGCAGCGTCCGGCCGGCGCCGGCGAGTTCCCCCAGCGCGCGGTCGGCGTCCGAGAGCAGCCTGATCAGGGATCGGTCGAGGTCGAGAGCAGGGGGCAGCGGCGGCGGGACGAAGGCGAGGTAACCGCGTTCGGCCCGGACGATGTGGCGCTGCTGGCCGGTGGCGAAGGCCTCGCGTCGCACTGATACTTACCTACCATCCGGAAGTCCTTGTGATACCTACAGGCCTGTTTGGTATCACAAGGCTACGCCAGTGGTCAGTAAGTATCACGGCGCGAGAGCCATTGTGATTCCCAAGGGGCCGTTTGGTATCACAAGGATCCGCCAGCGGTCGGTAAGTACCACAACGCCGAGCCGAGCTCGGCCCGGGCCGAGCGGCGGTTGGTGTTCGTCCGGGCGGGCATCAGGGGCGGCGTCGCGTGGACGTCGGAGACGCTCCCGCGCGGACGGTGTTCGGGGTGGAAGGCTGGACGGTATGCGTATACATCCAGCGCGGAAGGCCCGCCCGCCGGAGGTTCCGCTGGAGCCGGGGGAGTTCACCGAGGTCGTGCTCCGGGGCCGGCTCACCGACCCCGCCGGCCCGGGCGCGTTCACCGCGCGGGCCGAACGGTTCATCGGGCACCGCCTCGGGGCGTCCCGCTGGATTCTGCTCACCACCCGCCGGCTGCTGGTCGTCGCGCCTTTTCCCCGGCCCGGCGGCTACTTCGACGTCGCCTTCGACCGGCGGGTGGTGTCGGCGTCGCAGGGGCGCAAGCACGGTGATCTGATCGTCATCCCCCTGGCCACCCCCGCCGGCCCCCAGATGCTGCGCGTCCCGGCATCCATCCGCCCCGAAGCCACCCGCTTCATCCGTGCCCTGCGCTTGCGTTAGCGCCGATTCTCGCGCAGTTGTTGGACACCCCCATCGATCATGTGTACTCGAAGCGGGCGGCACCGCTGGTCGGCAACCGGCTGCTGAGCCTGGCCGGCTCGGCCAAGGAGGTGCGGCGTTTCACGTTCGACCTGACCGACAGCCGGCTGGACTACACCGCCGGCGACACCCTGGGGGTCTGGCCGACGAACTGCCCCGATCTGGTCGACGAGTGGCTCGCCGCCACCGGCCTGGACCCCCACACCGTCGTCGACGTGGGCGAGCCGATGCCGCTGGTCGAGGCGCTGCGTCACCGGCTGGACATCACCACCGTCCGACCGGACCTGCTGCGTTTCGTCGCCGAACGCACCCGCGACGCCCGGCTGCGCACCCTGCTGCGCCCCGACAACAAGCTCGAACTGACGAAGTGGATGTGGGGCCGCCAGGCCGGCGACGTCCTCGCCGAACACCCGGTGCGGGCCGGCGTCACCGACTGGCTGGCGGTGCTCGGACGGTTGCAGCCCAGGATGTACTCGATCTCCTCCTCGCCGCTGGTGGAGCCGGCGGCGGTGAGCCTGACCGTCTCCGTCATCCGTTTCGTGGGCAGCCGCGGCCGCCCCCGCAAGGGCGTGTGCTCCACCTACCTCGCCGACGCGGCCCCCGGCCACCCGGTGCCGGTGTTCCTGCGACGCTCGCCGCACTTCCGCCCGCCCGCCGACGACGGCGTACCGGCTGTCATGATCGGCCCGGGTACCGGCGTCGCGCCGTTCCTGGGCTTCCTGCAGGAGCGCCAGGCTCGCGGCGCGCGCGGGCCGAACTGGCTGTTCTTCGGTGAACAACGCCGTGCGACCGACTTCTACTACGCCGACGAACTCGAAGCTCTCTCCACCGCTGGTACCCTCACCCGCCTTGACCTTGCATTCTCCCGCGACCAACGCGCCAGGATCTATGTCCAGGACCGCATGCGGGAACATGGCGCGCACCTGTGGGCGTGGCTGCGCGACGGCGCCTGCGTCTACGTGTGCGGCGACGCCGCCCGCATGGCCAAAGACGTCGATCAGGCACTCCGCGACATCGCCACCACCCATGGCAACCTCGACCCCGAGGAAGCCGCCGCCTACATCAGACAACTCGCCACCGACAACCGCTACGTCCGCGACGTCTACTGATTCCACTGGATGTTTGGTGCTGGAGTTGTTGCGCTCAGCATCGGTGTAAAGCTGCTGGAAGAAACTCCCCACATGAG
>NZ_CAKKTL010000088.1:11165-20227 GCF_920664355.1 Protofrankia sp. CiP1_Cm_nod2 | reverse complement strand
GCCGCGGTCGGAGCCGCCGCCGTCGCCGTGGTGGCGGCCGGGGCCGCCGGTTCGCCGGCCGTCCCGGCGGGCCGGGGACGCGGCCGGAAACGTGTGACGGGCGCGTCGAGGTCCAGCCATCCCGAGGTCGAGCCGTCCCACACCGACCCGTCGCCGAAATAGCGTGGAGTCAGGTATTCGAATTCCTGGCTGCCGCCCATCAGATGGTCCACCGCGGTGAGATAGGCACGCACGTCCGCGCGTTCGCCGAGTGGCCCGGACAGCAGCTTGTCGCGGGCCTCGACATACGCCTTCTCATGGTGCGCGACCAGTTCGCACAGCTGGTTGACGGCGTCCTGGAGGCTGAGCCCGTCCCGTTCGATCAGGACCCGCACCACGGTCATCTTGTCGTCCTGCGCGTGTTCCTTCCGCCAGGACAGCAGGTCGTTGATTATGATCATCTGCCGGCGGCAGTGGAGGTGGACCTCGACGAGCTGCGGCAGCAGGCCGCTCATGTCCACGGCCGCGCCGTATTCCGTCATCAGCTCGATGAAGTCGCAGCCGAAACTGTCCAGCCGTACCGCCAGGCAGCTTTCGTAGTCCGGGACGCTGTCGGTCAGCTTGGCGTGGATCTCCGTGGCGCACCCGCGCAGGAACGCCTCCAGCGCGGCGGTGAACCGGGAGATCTGGGCCGGGCTGAGGCCGGGGCTGATCCGTCGCCACAGGTCCCTTGCCGCCCGGCCGTAGGCGGAGTTGTCGGCCGGGCCGCCGCCACGGCCGTCACCGCGGCCGTCGTCGCCGTCGCCGTCGGCGCGGAAGTCGGCAAGGATGCCGGTGAAGATCTCTCTGGCCGCGGTGTCGTCGGCGCCGAGGGCCGACCGGTCCGAGACGAAGCTGTCGATCACCGTCACGTACTGGTACCAGTCGGCGATGTCGACGGCCCGCTGTTCGTCGGCGTCCGGCACGGTGAGCGGGCCGTAGATCCCGTTCCGTTGGCGCAGGAAGAACAGCAGGTCCTCCTCGGTCGCGAAACACTCGCCGAGGTATGCCCGCACCCAGCCGTTGGAGGCGAACTCGATCTGCGCGGCTTTCGGATGATAGGCGAACGGGAGGGAACGCGGCAGCTCGGGGAGAAAGAACTCCCGCGCGGACGGTGTGAGCGCGTCGGACGGGGTCGCCACCAGGCCTGTTTCCATGATCACTCCTCATCTGATGCCGGCGTGCTGAACAGGCCGTCCCACGGTTCCAGCGGACGGCGGGCAGCTTTCTCGTTTTGTGGATGGCCCATGGGCGGGCATACCGGTGCCCGCGCCGGGGAACGGGCACCGGTATGCGGCGTGAATTCCCTGTGTGAACACAGGAAAGCCGTGGGTGTGGGCCCGGCTTGCAATCGTGGCGCCGGCGGGTATGGCCGGGAGGCTCGTATTCCGGGTACCGCCGGGCCCGCGGATGCCAGGTGAGCATCGGTCGCCGCGCACACGGCCGCCGGTGTCAGGTGCTGGGTCTGTGCCCCGGCCGTGACCGGCCTGTTTCGTGGTGATGGCGTCGTGCCTCCACGAAATAGCTGGTACTCCCGGTGCGGCGTGCTGTTCCCGGCATCGGGGCAGGGCCCTGGGACAGCGCGGATAATGATCGGAAGAAGGGCCTGTCCGATGATGCGGGTGGATGTGCCTGCTGTTGGGCGCGGTGGTTCCCGCCACCTTTCCGGGTGGCGCGGGAGATCAAGAAGTCATGGCCGATAAACGACTCCGGTCGAAAAGGTCGGGGACACTGGCGGGGCGAGGTTCCCGGAATGGGGCTGGATCAAAGTTGCTGGCCGCCCCGCCGTTGGAGCCGTCCCGCTTTCGTTGATCGAACGAACCGCGCAGGGCAGAGAGTACCATGAAATCCGCATGTGCGGAAGTGACACATCAAAAGATCCGTGGATACGTAAATTTAACCGGAGAAGCTCCGCGGATGAGTATGTGCATATTGCATGATCGTAATAACGGAAAGTAATGTCCGTGGATTGGAAAGGCGTTGGCCAACATGCCTTCGGAAAAACCCGTCCCGTTGTCGGTGCTCGACCTCGTGCCGCTCACCTCGGGCTCGACGGCCGGGAACGCGTTGCGCAACGTGTTCGATCTTGCGCGGCACGTCGAGCGTTTCGGCTATGCCCGGTACTGGTTCGCCGAGCACCACCTGGCCCCGAGCGTCGTATCCGCCGCGCCCGCTGTCCTGATCGCCCTGGTCGCGGCCGCCACCCAGCGGATCCGGGTCGGGTCGGGGGCGGTGCAGACGGCCTACCAGACACCGGTCGTCATCGCCGAGCAGTTCGGGACGATCGCGCACATCCATCCCGGGCGCGTTGATCTCGGGCTGGGCCGTTCGAGTGTGGGCAGGTTCGCCGGCGCGGCCGCCGGGACCGCCGGGACCGCCGGAACCGCCACGAGCCCGGCTGCCGGGCCATCGGCGACGGCCGGGCGGCCCGCGTCCCGGCCCCGGGTGGTCGACGGCCTGCTCATCCCGGCGCCACCGACGTTCCTGTTCGACCCCCGCCGCCTCCGCCAGCAGCTGGAGCTGGCCGGATACCGGGAGGGCGCGGACGACGACTACACGCGGCAGGTCCGCGACATCCAGGCGTTCGTCCGCGGCGATTACCTTACCCCCAGCGGTGTGCACCTGCGGGCGCCCGCCGCGGAGGGCGCCGACGCGCAGCTGTGGATCTGCGCGGTGAGGGCCGGGGAAAGCGCGCGGACCGCCGGTGAGCTGGGACTGCCGCTGGCCGCCAACTATCATTCGATGCCGTCCGCCGTGCTCGACACGGTCGCGGCGTACCGCGCCGCCTTCCGGCCGTCGCGGACGCTGCGGGAGCCGTACGTCATGGTTTCCGCGGATGTCGTCGTCGCCGAGGACGCCGTAGCCGCCCGCCGGCTGGCCAGCGGCTACGGCGCGTGGGCGGCCAGTATCCGTCGAGGCGAGGGCATCACCCCGTACCTCACGCCAGCCGAGGCAGCGGCCTACCCGTGGACGGAACAGGAACGCGCGACCGTCGCGGACAGGATCGACACCCAGTTCGTCGGCTCGCCCGCGACCGTCGTCCGCAGCCTGCGCACGTTGTGTGACGTAACTGGGGCCGACGAACTGCTCATCACCACGGTCACCCACGATCACACCGACCGGGTCCGGTCCTACGAACTGCTCGCCCAGGCCTGGTCACAGCCCACCTGACGGAAGCCACCCGGGTGAGGCCATCGCGGCACGGCGAGATCTGGACCGTACGCCGGTCGGCACCGTTTGATCCCGCCTGCATTATGCAGGCATTATGTAGGCATGCCTATTGCTGTGACGATCCGCGACGTGCCGGAAGACGTCCGAGACGCGCTGGGCCGGTATGCCCAGCAGCAGGGCCAGTCCCTCCAGGCTTTCCTGCTCGCGCTGCTCACCCGCCAGGCCCGATTCGCCTGGAACCAGGGGATTCTGGCCGCCGTCGGGCGTGAGCTCGAGGCAGGGGGCGGCGCCGGCATCACGGCTCCGGACGCCGCGCACGTTCTCGCGGCCGCCCGTGCCGAGCGCGACAGTCAGCCGTTCGCTGCCGGCGACATGGAGTGATCGTCGTCGATGCCTCCGTCCTGGCGAACGCGCTCGTCTACGCTGACGACCGTGGTCGCCGGGCACGGGTGGCCCTGGAGCGTGACACCGAGTGGGCCGCGCCCGAACACTGGCAGGTCGAGGTGTTCTCCGTGATACGAGGGCTCGCACTCGGAAAAAAGATCAGCGATGATCTGGCGCACCGCGCCGTCGCGCGCCTCTCGCAGCTCGGCATCGACTCCGTACCTGTGGATCTTCTGCTGGCGCGCATGTGGCAACTGCGGTCTGGTGTCAGCGCGTACGACGCCGCGTACGTCGCCCTCGCGGAGGCTCGGGACCTCACGTTGGTGACCTCGGATGCCCGGCTGGCAAAGGCTGCGACGCTGTTCTGCGCCGTGCGCCTGATCGCGTAACGATCTTCTTGTGCTGGACGGGGCAGCGTCCGCCGGCGGATGGCGGCGGGCGTGGGTGGGGCGGGGCCGAATGGGGCGTGGGTGGGGCGGGGCCGAATGGGGCGCTGGCGTGCCGCTGCTTCAGTTCATGAAGAACATACGTCTAATTGATAAAAATCATATGCCAAGTTCGGTTTCGTCCAGGAAGAATGAGCTAAGCGTGGCGCCGTTAGGATGGCAGGCACATCCCGCGTCCCGGAGAGCTTCGATGACTCGACTGAGCACGTCTGTCGATCGTGCCACGGCCCTGCTCACGAACGCGAACCTCGCTGCGGACGCGACCGTGCGCGAGCCGATGCTCATCCTCAGCCGCTTCCAGCGGTGGGGCACCAGGTGGTGTTCATCGTCGGTGACATAACCGCCAAGATCGGTGATCCCAGTGGCCGCTCCGACGAGCGGCCCGCGCTGACCGACGAGGACATTGCCCGCAATCTTGCCACCTGCCGTGAGCAGGTCACCCCGTTCTTCGACTTCGCCCGCACCCGGTTCCGCCACAACGGCGACTGGCTGCGGGAGGTCAGACTGCCGCAGCTGATCGAGGGCACCGACGGCACCGGGGCCAAGATGAGCAAGTCCAAGGGCAGCTACGCCTTCGGTGACGTCGAGAACCTGCCCGAGGTCGCCGGCCTGGGGCAGTCGGTGACCGACGCGGTGAAGGCGCTGGGTTTCGCCAGGAGCAACGTTGACGTCCGCCGCGTCGCCCAGCAGAACGGGCTGCGCCTCGTCGTCGAGGCCGAGGGCGGCCAGGGGCAGATCACGCTCACCGCCGACGAGGCCCGTGAGCCCCTCGCGGCCCTGGTCAAGGACAAACTCGGCGACCGGAGCGGCGACTACTACCTCAAAGTCGGCCGCAAGCTCGCCCGGATCACCGTCACCTCATGATCTCATGTGTGCGGGGCGGATCGGCTAGATCTTTGTGCTGGTATACGGCTCAGGCGGTGTAACCGCGGCTGGAGTCGACCAGGCCACCGCCACCGCCGAGCACGGCGACGAACTCCTTGGAAACCACCGGATGCGAGAACATCGGGTAGTCCTTGGTGATGGCGTTGTCGTGTTCCTCCACGGAGGTTGCTGCAACGCAGTCGGTGAGCGTGAGGACGTTGAAGCCTTTTTCATACGCGGTCCGCATTGTGGACTCGACGCAACAGTTGGTGAGAAAACCGCCGAGGGCGACGTTTCTGATGCCCTTGCCGCGGAGGATGAAGTCGAGGTTGGTGCTCATGAAAGCGTCCAGCCCGCGTTTCCCCTCGACAAGGATGTCACCGGCGGCGGGCGTGAGAGCCGCGACGATCTGCGCGCCCCACGAACCCTTCACGAACGCGTTGCTCTCGACGACCCCGGCGAGGATGCCATACGGCTTCGCGCTGATCTCGCCGTAACCCTCCACGAATGAGATCGGGACGTGGATGACCGTGGCACCCGCCTGGCGGGCCTGTTCGGCTGCCGCAACGGTGTTGCCGAGCATTCCCGTCCGCTCCATGACCTCCGCCACCGCGCCGTGCAACGCGCCGCCGGCCGTGGTGAAGTCGTTCTGGAACTCGATGAGGACGAGAGCGGTTTCGGCTGGATTCAGACTCATCGGGCCTCCTGCGGCAGTCGGCGGGCATCGTGTCGCATCTCACGCTAGCCGGCTCTCGCGGTATTTGCCAGCTGTAGCGGGATTCCTGGCGACACGCGGTTCCCGGCGTTGCCGATCCGGGCCGGCTCCAGGAGGTGGAACTCTCGGGGTGAGAAAGGCGGCCCCGGGTAGATCGTTTGCTTTTGGATGGCCGATGATCATCGTGTCGTGAGCTGGAGCGTTCTGTCTCCGGCCGCCCTTGCCTGTCTTACCTGGCTTGCCTGCCCTACCTGCAATCCGCCGCGTCCCCCGGGCATGGTTCGGGCGACTGGCCGGAGGCGAGCAGGCCGATGGCCACACGCCGCAACGCGTCGGTGAGGATCACCTGCTCGTCGGCGTTCAGCGGAGCGAGGACGTGCCGTTGGGCCAGGTTCAGGCGGGCCGTCATCTCCTCGTGTCGGCGCAGCCCGGCATCGGTCGGCCGGATGAGCCGGGCACGCCGGTCGGCCGGGTCGGGACATCGTTTGACGAGGCCGCCGTGTTCGAGATCGTCGATGAGCCGCACCATGACCGACCGGTCGATGCCGAGGCGGCGGGCGACCTCCAGCTGGTTGCGGGCGCAGTCGGTCGCGGTGGCGGACAGTATGTGCAGGCCGCGGAGACCGCCGGGGAAGTCCCCGACGGTCTCCTGCGCGGCCTGCAGGAAGCCGTTCAGGACCTGGGTCAGCAGCCAGCCGAGGTCTTCGTGGACTTCTTCCGGCAACTCGGCAGCGGCGGCGGCGGTGTCGGTCCCCGATCCCGACGTCGCCTTCGACGTCCCCTCCGCGTCCGAGTGCTCCACCCCCTCATCCTACTGCTTGCGATCTGAGATATTCTCTGTCAGTGATACGTGTAGTCGCAGACGATCGTGACTGCACACCGTTTTGTCACGCATCTGTTGGCTCGACTGTCGGCCCGATCGAGGGGATCACATGCCCACACTCCTGCACATCGACTCAAGCGTCAGCCCGGCATCGGAGTCCCGGGCCTTCGCCGGCCGGTTCGCCACCGCCTGGACCGAGAGCCACCCCGGCGGCACTGTGACCTATCGTGACCTCGCAGCCAACCCGCCCTCGCACCTCGGCTGGGACGGCATCAGCGCTTCGGTGACCTCGGCGGACGAGCGGTCACCGGAGCAGGCCGCGGCCTGGGGCGGGCGTGAGGAGCTCATCGCCGAGCTTGAGGCGGCGGACGCTCTGCTGCTGTCCGTCCCGATGTACAACTGGTCGATCACGTCGACGCTCAAGGCGTGGATCGACGCCGTCGTCGTCGTCGACCGGACCGTCAGCCTGTCGGGCGGGCCCGGCGTGCTCAATGGCAAGCCGGTCACGGTCATCACCGCCCGCGGCGGGGCATACGGCCCGGGCACCCCCCAGGAGGGCAACGACTACCAGGAGCCCTACCTGCGTCACGTGCTCACCGCGCTCGGCGCGACCGACATCGACTTCATCAACGTCGAACTGACGCTGGCCACGGTCAACCCGGCCCTGGCCGATCTCATCCCACTCGCCGAGCAGTCACGCGCGACAGCGGAGAAGGCGGTAGCCGCCCGCGCGGCAGCCTGAAGCACCAATCCGATAACTACAAGTAGCAACAAAATCGGTAGCTGACGTCAACAGGCGCCGGCCGCCAAGGAAGATCGCCGCAGCTTTGTCGTTGTGTACGCCAACAGGGCCGAAAGGCGTATCGAACGGCAGACTCCGCTGGATCGTTCTCCGTACGGGTGGGCGGGGACGAGCCGGCCGGCGCGTCTGAGGTGTTCGTGCTCGGGCGCGCCGGCGATCCGCCGCCGGCGATCCGCCGCCGGCGTGGCGAAGCTACGTGAAGCCGTGAAATCGCGGACCTCACGGGCGCAGCGGCAGCGCCTTGCCCGGGTTGAGGATGCCGGCCGGGTCGAGCGCCTGTTTGATCGAGGTGTGCAGCGACCGCGCCACCGGGTCCAGTTCGTCGGCCAGGACACGGCACTTGAGCACACCGACACCGTGTTCGCCGCTGACCGTCCCACCGACCCGCAGCGCGAGGCCGAGCAGGTCGTCGAACGCGGCGAGCGCGCGCCGCCCGGCGTCCGGATCCCCGCGCGGATACACGATCATCGGATGCAGGTTGCCGTCCCCGGCATGGCCGAAGGTGCCGATCACGACGTCCCTGGCCGCGGCGATGCGTTCGACACCACTGACCGTCTCGACGATGCGTGAGCGCGGGACGGCGATGTCGTCGAGCAGCCACGCGCCGAGGCGTTCCAGGGCGGGGAAGGCGAGCCGGCGGGCGGCCAGCAGCATGTCGGCCTGTGCCGCGTCCTCCGAACGGTAACTCTCGGTAGCGCCAGCGGCCGCGCAGACGCTGACGACGGTGTCGGCCTCGGCCTCGCCCGCCTGCCCCGGCAGGTCACTCTGGGCGAGCAGCAGCGCGGCGGCGGAGGAGTCCAGGCCCATGGGCTGGAACCGTTCGACCGCGGCGAGCGTCGTTGCGTCCATCAGCTCCAGCAGGGACGGCGTGGCGACATTCATGATCTTTTCAACCGCCCGGCCGGCGCTGACCAGGTCCGGGAACACCGCGACCGCCGTGGTCGGCGCGGCGGGCAGCGGACGCAGCCGCAGCCGGGCCTCGGTGATCACACCAAGGGTGCCCTCGCTGCCGACGAACAGGCTGACCAGGTCGTAGCCGGCCACCCCCTTGAGAGCGCGGCGCCCGACCCGGGTGACCCGCCCGTCGGCCAGCACCACCTCGAGGCCGAGCACGCAGTCCCGGGTGCTGCCGTATTTCACGCAGCACAGGCCGCCGGCGTTCGTCGCGATGTTGCCACCGATGGTGCACTGCTCCCGCGACGCCGGATCCGGCGCGTACCACAGGCCGTGGGCGGCGGCGGCCTCGCGTAACCGCTGGTTGATCACCCCGGGCTCGACGACCGCGTACCCGTCGGCGGGACGGATGGACCGGATGGCGTCCATCCGGTCCAGGCACAGCAGCACGCACCCGTCGACCGCGTTGGCCCCGCCGGACAGCCCCGAGCCCGCGCCGCGGGGGACCACCGGCACGCCCCGGCCGTGCGCGACGCGCATCACCGCCTGGACCTGCTCGGTGCTCCGGGGGAAGACGGCGACGGCCGGCTGCCCGGCCTCCGCCCCGCTGGCCTGGTCGTGACGGTAGGAGACGAGCAGATCCGGGTCGGTCACCACGGCGCCGTCCGGCAGCCGCGCGGCGAGGGCCGCGGCCAGTGCTTCCCCGGTTGTCCGCATCGACGTCACCCAGCGACAGTAGAGCCAGCGGAACGAGAACGGGAAGCGGTGCCCGGGCGGGCAGGCAGCGCCCCGCCTTCCCGGGCGTCCCGCGGTGGCCCGGCCGTCCTCGGATACCCGGCGCGCCGGCTCCGGCCGGCGGCCCGGGTGGAATGCTCCGGCCACCCGGCGACGATGGCCGCGTGACCGGTGGTCACGTCCGGTCCGGCTCGGGGCCATATAGTGTCC
>NZ_CAKKTL010000088.1:7087-10625 GCF_920664355.1 Protofrankia sp. CiP1_Cm_nod2 | reverse complement strand
GTGGACGCCGGCCGGGAGGATTCGCATGAAATTCGAGCTGTTGAAGGCGCACGGTTCCAGCAACGACATATTCGTTGTGGACGGCCGGCCCGAGCGGATTTTCTCGACACCGGCCGAGGTGGCGGATTTCGTCCGGCTCGTCTGTGACCGGCGGGGCCCACTGGGCGGTGACGGCCTGTACTTCGTCGATGATTCACCGGCGGTGCCGGAGGCGTTCTTCTTCAATCCGGACGGGTCGTCGGCCAAACTGTGCGGCAACGGCCTGCGGTGCGTCGGCCGGCTTGTCCTCGAACGCCGGGGGGCCGACGCGCTGGACGTCTCGACAGGTGGCGGGCGGTTCCGGGTGGAGAGGATCCCGCAGGTGGCCGCCGGGGTGTGGAGTGTGGCCGTCGAGCTTCCCCCGGTGACGTTCCGCGCGGCCGACGTCCCGGTCGTGACCACGGGCGCCGAGCACGTCGACACGGTCATCCCGGCGCTGCATCCGGCGCTGCGTCTCACCGGGGTCGCCGTCCCCAATTCGCACCTGGTCGCGGTCGTCGACGACTACGACGAGAACGAGCTGGTCGCGGTGGGAAGCGCGGCGGCGCGCCTGCCGGCGGTTCTCCCGGCGGGCGCCAATGTGTCGTTCGTCCGGCCGCTCACCGCGCCGGGGGAGATCTTCGTCCGTACCTTCGAGCGCGGTGCCGGGCTGACGCTGTCCTGCGGCTCCGGCGTGGTCGCGTCCCGCGCGGTGTACTCGCGGCTCGGCCACGCCCTGGCGGGCGAGGCGCTGCTGGTCCGCAGTCCGGGTGGCTGCGCGCGATCCTTTCTTGTGCCCGCCGCGGATGGCACCCTGACCCCCCGGCTGGAGGGGAACGCGACATTTGTCTACCGCGCCGTCGTCGACGTGGAACAGCTCGCGTACGCCGAACCGGGAGATCTGGACCTCGACGTGCTGACCGACGAGATCTCCGCCTACGACCTGTTCCAGGAGGACAACCTGCGGGCGATCCGCGCCGCCGAACCAGCCCAGCCGAACCAGCCCAGCCGAACCAGTAGGTGAAAAAAGCCGCCCTGGCAGCGTTTTCCACCTACGCGTTCCGCGTCCGTAGGTGGAAAGCGCTGTGATGACGGCTTTTTCTGCCTGCGGCCGGCTCTTTTTCTGCCTGCGGCTGGCTACTGCTGGCCGAGGCGGTAGATGGAAGGCGTCGCCATGGTGGCGCCCTCCACCTACCCGGATGGCGCGGATGGTTCCTATGCGCGGCTGATCAGGCGGGGCGGTCGCTGGGGCCCGACTTGATGGCCTCCACCAACTGGCCCAGCTTCTCCTCGGGCAGCTTCCGCGCGAGGTCCGCTTCGCTGATCATTCCTACCAGCTGGTTGTTCTCGATGACGGGCAGCCTCTTGATCCGGTGCTCCATCATCTGTTGCAGGACCTCGTCGACGTCCGCGCCCGCGTCGATGTAGAACGGCCTGCCCTGGCTGAGCTCCCTGGCCCGGGTCGCCGCCGGGTCCCTTCCTTCGGCGAGACATCTGATCACGATGTCGCGGTCGGTGATGATGCCCTGCAGCCTGTTGTCGTCGCCACAGATCGGCAGGGCGCCGACACCGAGGTCCCGCATCCTGCGGGCGGCGTCGACGAGGGTCTCGCTCTCGCCGATGCACTCGGCGTCCCGGTGCATGATTTCCTGTGCCGTGGTCATGCGGCTCCCTTCCGCGCGCCCGCGTTCTCGCCGCGCGCTTCACGTCTGCGTGACCACCTGGTGGTGCCACCACGTGAGGTGGCCTGTGCTGCCGGGAGGCCTCGGGCGTCCGGGAGGCCGGGGAGCCCGGCTGGACTGGTGGTACCCCGCCATCTCCGGTCGCATGCTGTGCGCGGATATGTTCACGCGTGTGACATGCCTGGTCGCGGGGACGATCTGTGATTGGTTGTCGTCACGGCAGGACTGTTGTCGGATTGGTGACAGGCAGACGAGGAAGGCCGATGACAGACCAGGACCGGACCGGGGCCGGATCGGGATCAGAGGAACTGGTAGCGCTATGACATAGGCCACAAAAACATCGATCCTGGATCACCCAGGGCAATACGGGAGGCAGTGGAACGCCGAGGACCGGCGGGCTGGCGACCCCCTCCGTCGCCAGCCCGCCGGTTTCGGGCTATCTCTTCTCCCCCCGGATACTGCCCCCCCACCTCGGCCCCCCAGCCGAGGTACGCCCCGGCATCTCCAGGTGCCTGCCGGTGGGCGCAGAACAGATCCTGCCGGGCTCGCGGGAGCCCGAACAGGGCGCCCCCGCACCGGAGCAGGGGTGCTCCCCCGAGGTCCGGGCGTTCCGGGGCCCCGGGAGCGCCCGCGGGATCATCGTCGGACGGGATGGGACGGGATGGGACGGGGCATCCCGGCAGACCGTCCGGACCGGCCGCTGGCGGAAGGCGGCGCGGAAGACGGCCTGGAAGGTGATTCGGACATGACAGCCAGCAGGTCTTTTCGTGGCTAGGCTCATCGGGTCGGCATGAAAGGGGCGGCGAAGACGCATGGTCCCACGAGGGATACCGGACGCGGCGACACCGGCGGTCGTCGCGAGGATCGTCGCGGGCGGACGGAGATGGAATCTCGCAGCGGGCCGGCGGCTGACCTTCGGCCGGGCCGGCTGTGACATCCCGTTCGGGGCCGATCCGCAGGATCTGCTTGTCTCCCGCCGGGCCGGGACGCTGGCCGAGAGCGAAGGCGCGATCGTCATCAGCAACACGGGTCGGCATCCCCTGCTCCTACTGACCGCCAGTGGCGACACCCATCACATCGTGTCACCGGGCACGGCCCTGTCCGCCGGGCTGGCCGAGTTCCACATCGTCGCCGTCGGCACGGACGGCGAGCGTCACCAGATCGGCGTCGTCCATCATCGCCGGCGGCAGGTGCACCGCGATCAGGACACGATGCAGATCTCCGTCCGTCTCACCCAGACCGAACGCCTGCTGCTGGTGGCGCTCTGCGAACCGCGGCTGCGTACCGGTGACAACCACGCGCCGTTCGCCACGTACCGGGAGATCGCCCGCCGGGTCAGCCGCGACGACAACTATGTCCGCTCCCGGCTTGCCACCGTGCGCGGCAACCTTGCCGGGCAGGGGATACCCGGGCTGCTGCGGGACGAGCCGGGGCCGGCGTCGCGCCGGCTGCCCGACTACATCGTCCGGCTCGGCGAATGGGTGATCGCCGCTGGTCTGGTGACCGTGGACGACCTTGAGCTCCTGAGCCCGGACGGCTCCAGGCGAGAGGGCTAGGAGGCGACAGAACCAGGGCATGTCAGACGGATCCGCGGTCGTCCGGGTATGGCCCGGGCGGCTGCGGATCCGTCGGGGGTGGCCCGCCTGCGACGGCCTGGGCCGCAGGTGACGGCGTGTCCGTGTCCCGGGCCCGGCGGCGCAGGGCGCGGAAGAACACGCCGCCGCCGATCAGAGCCGCGGCGGCCACCGCGAACACACCGGCCTGGGTACCGGAAACCGGCAGGGCACCGTCCGCGTCCCCGCCGGCTTCCCCGGCCGTGCCCGCGTCGTCGGTGCCGT
>NZ_CAKKTL010000088.1:0-6927 GCF_920664355.1 Protofrankia sp. CiP1_Cm_nod2 | reverse complement strand
CCACCCAGACCATGCCGACGGCCTTGCGCTCCTCGGCATCGGCCGGTTGCGCCCCGACGGCGCCGCCGGCCCGCCCGGTGTACGACGCCGTGTCGGCCGCGTCCTTCGGCGTTCCGGTGGCGGTCAGATAGTGGTCCCCCTGGGTGGGCAGGGTCAGCCGGATCGCGAAGCTGCCCGTGTGGTCCGCGGTCACGGTCCGGGTGCGCGCACCGTTGTCGTCGATGGTGATCGTGCTGCCCGGCGCGAAGCCGCAGCTGCTGAAGAGCACCGACCCGCCCGCCAGGACCCGTTCAGGGCCGACCGAGGCGAAGCTGACCGGACCGGCGCAGTCGGGAAGCTGGTCCTGTAGCTGCTGGGCGGTGGCCGGTGACCCCAGCGTCGCGCTGAGGGTCAGGCCGCCGCCGAGCAGCAGGGTGAGGGCGACTACCCGGAAGTTCATGGAGGTACTCCTCCTGCCGCGGTCTCGTCAGGGGCAGGTGCTGCCAGGGGCAGGTGACGTGAGGACTACGTAGCGGGGGCTACGCAGCGGGGGCTACGTAGAGGGGGCTACGTAGCGGGACGAGTGAGGGACGACGTGAGGGACGGCAGGGGGCTCGGCGTGACCGGCTCACCGCCCTGGGCCGCATCCGATGGATCTTCGACCGCGTGGGCTGCGTTCGGGCAGCCACTCGCCGTCAGATCTCCGTCGGACACGGCCTGGGCGGCGGTTGTCAGCCGGCGCGGACCGGGATGATCGCAACGGTGACCCGCAGCCGCCCGCTGGGGGCCTGGCCGACGGCGGTGAGCCTGAGCACACCGCGCGTGGGCGGGGCCGTCAGCGTGGCCAGGATGAGGCCATCGCCGTCCGCGGTCGTGCTCCCGTAGTACTGGAAGTTGCTGTAGAGCTGGACGGTCGAGCCGGGAGCGTAACCACATCCACCGAAAGTGAAGGACGCGTTGGTTACGACCGGGCTCGGTGTCACCGTGCCTCTGTCCAGGAAGCCGGTGCACCGGAAGGGGGGCGGATAGGGCTGGGCGACGGCCGGGGACGCCGATGTCACGCCGAGCGCCAGCAGACAGCCGGCGGCGAGCAGAGCCGCTCCCAATCGACGGAATCTCATGGATGTACTCCCACTGTCGGGTCTGCTGGTATAAGCAGCCTGAACATGAACACTGTCAGCTTATAGATCGCTACTTTCCGTGTCTATGCTACTCGGCGTGTCATCTGGGATTCTGTGACCATGGGGCGACAGAACGTATACCTGATGTGGTGACGGTTTCAGGGACGGCGAGTGGCTGCGGCCGCAGGAGCAGGACCGGCCTGGCCACCGGTTCCCAGATCCGCAGCACCAGCGTGCGGGTCTGCCCGCGGTCGACCGACAGCGGCGTCGAAAGCACCGGATGGCCCCGCTCGACGCCACGGCGCAGGTGGACGGGAAGCCCGTCCAGGGTGGCCGCCTGTAGCCCGCTGCCCACGCCGGTGTACACCGCCAGCGACAGCAGGTTCTGCGCGTCCGGGTTGCCCGCCGGGGGTGCGCCCTGCCCGAGGGGCCCGGGCGGACCGGCGCCGGGCGGACCCGCGCCAGGCTGACCGGGAACAGGCTGGTCGCTCCGGTTGCGGACGTAGGCGCTCAGCCCGGCCGGTGCCGCGTTCGTGACCCGTATCGTGATCGTTACGTCCGCGGAGCCGTCGGGACGACGGACACTGCGGTAGTCGGTGCCGCGCCGCAGCCAGTAGTCGAGTTTGCCGGCCGCGGCATTCTGCGTCACCACCGCGAGATAAGGGCCGTCACCATCGGGGAGCGCGCCGCCCAACGCGGTCGTCGCAAGGATTCCCTGTTCCGCCGGATGGTTGCTGGATACCAGCAGACGCCCTTCGGTGGCGGCCCGCCCCAGCGCGGACAGCAGCGCCGAGGTGTTTCCCGCGTCGGACGCGGCCGCGTCGTAGACGGCCCGCCCCACGGCGGCGAAGAAGTCGTCCCGCTGCCGGGCGTCGCCGATCTCGGCGTACGCCCGTGACTCCACGAGCTCGACGAGCGAGCCGGCCGGGACGCTCCGCCCGCCCGGCAGGACCGCCGGCCTCGTCGCGGCCAGCAGATAGGACAGCGTCGTCGGATCGACACTGACCGTCCCGTCGACGCGCACACCCGTGCCCGCCTGGTAGAGCGCCGTGTAGAAGCTGCCGACGGTCGGGTAGTGCGGGGTGAGGTTGGCGTTGGCCCAGACCTGGGTCGGCCACGCGTCCGCGTACATGTTCTCGAGCTCGGGCGGGAGCGCCATGGCCGGCACCCGCTGGGTCGGCCCGCCGGGCAGGTGGCCGTTGCCGGAGATGCCGGTGAGCTCAAGCCTGCCGTTGACGGCGGTCAGCAGGCCGAAGGCCCCGATGATGCCCCCGGTGGCCCGGGACTCGGCCGGGTTCTGGACGACCAGCAGGTAGTGGCGCGGCCCGTCGGCGCCCATCATCGGCGGCACCAGCCGGGTCGCCAGCTCCAGCGTGGCGGCGGCGCGCTCGAGCCGTTCGGCGTGGCGCAGACCCTTCTGGCGGGCGTCGGCGAGCCCGAGGCGGGCTCCGGTCGCCCCGCAGCCCGGCGTCGCCGCGAGCCGCCGGCGGAACTGGCTGATCGCGGCATGCGTGGACGCGGCGGCCGGCCGGGCGGCCGCGATCCGGCCGGTGTCGATGGTGGTGCCGGTGCGCAGGGCGTCCAGGTCGAGGACGGATCCGGTGGGGTCCAACAGGGCGCGCGAGTCCTGGAGCAGCTGGTCCAGCGCGGTCACCAGGGAGCGGACGGAGCGGCTGGGGCAGCCGACCGCCGGGACGTGGCCGGCCAGCGCCCACAGCGGGTCGCCGGTCAGCTCCCGGGCGGCCGCGGTTTCCGTGGCGATCATGTTCACCCGGGCGCGCAGCGCGTCACCGGACGGCTTGTCGCCGGCCTGCAGCGCCTGGTCCAACGCGGCGATCTCGTTCTGGGCGGTCCGCAGATGCGATCGCGCGAGCAGGCCGCGTACCGCCGTCCATGACACCGCCAGCGCCAGGAGCAGCACGAACACGGCGATGCCGAGCAGCGGCAGCCGCGCCCTGCCCAGCCGCCGCCGGGCCCGCTCCAGCGGCGGAGGCTGCTCCGCGTCCGCGGCCTGGGCCGGAGGCGTGGTCACCGTCGACGCGGCTCCGGCCCGGGCGACAGCCGCGGCCCAGAGGGCGGCTCGGGCCCGGCGGCGGCCGCGGCCACCGTCACGAGCGGGAACTCTCGCCTTTTAGCAACCTTCTGCTTCTTCATGACTCCGCAGCGTAATAACTGCGGATGGTGCGTGTACAGACCGGCTCTGCGCCGGTTGCTGCCTCTGGTTGCTTTCAGCTATGTTGTCATGGATTGTCCATATTGTCACGGATTGCCGCGACGTCCTGACGGGCTATGCGTGGTGGTCGGCCCGGTGGGCCGGTGGGGTGTGAGTGGACGCGCTCGCCTGGTCGCGGGGGCTGTCCTCCTCGTCCGCGGGGGTGATGACCTCGGCGGGCACGGGAGTGTTGCGGATCTCCTCGATCTCCTCGGCCGACTCCACCGAGACCTTCGGCAGTATCCGGTCCAGCCAGGACGGCAGCCACCAGTTCGCCTTCCCGAACAGGTGCATGAGCGCGGGCACCAGCAGCGCCCGGACGATGAACGCGTCGATGAGGACGGCCACCGCGAGCCCGAGGCCGAACAGTTTGATCACCCGGTCGGCCCCGAGGATGAAGGACGCGAAGACAAGAGTCATGATCGCGCCAGCGGCGGTGATCACGCGGCCGGTCTCGGCCTGCCCGAGGGAGACCGCGATCCGGTTGTCCCGGCGCACGAGCCACTCCTCGTGGATCCGGCTGACCAGGAACACCTCGTAGTCCATGGACAGCCCGAAGAGGATGGCGAAGAGCATCACGGGCAGGAAGGGCTCGACCGGGCCGCCCTTGACCCCGATGAGGCTCGCGAGCCATCCCCACTGGAAGATCGCGACGATCACCCCGAACGCCGAGCCGACCGCCAGCAGGTTCATCACCGACGCGGTCAGCGGTACGACGACACTGCGGAACACCGCCATCAGCAGCAGGAAGGCCAGCGCCACGACCACTCCCATGAACAGCGGGAGCTTGCTGGTCAGGACGTCGGAGAAGTCCTGGTAGGTCGCGGTCACACCGCCGATCTTGATGTCCAGGGCGGTGCCCGCGGTCACCCGCGGGATGGTCGTCTCGCGCAGCCGCCTGAGCAGCGCGGCGGTCCTGGCGTCCTGCGGGCTGGTGGCCGGGAACAGCGCCACGATCGCGGCCTGCCCGTTCGGGCTCGGCTGTACCGGTGAGACGAAGGCGACCCCTGGCTCGGTGCGCAGTTCGGTGACCACCGTCTCCAGGGCCGTGAGGCCGGCGGGGGAGTGGATCTCCGTGACGAGGCTGAACGGCCCGTTGAACCCGGGCCCGAACCCGCCGACCAGCAGATCGTAGGCGCGCCGGGACGTCTTGGACTGCGATCCGTTGCCTTCGTCGGCCGTGCCCAGCCGCAGCGAGAAGAACGGCAGCGCGGTGATCATGATCAGGGCGGCTGACAGCACGGCGTAGACCGCCGGGCGCCGTTCGATCCGGCGGGCCGAGCGCCACCAGAAGCCGGACGCGTGCTCGGGCTCGGGGCCCATGTGGGCGAGCTTCACCCGCTCGGCCCGCCCGAGCACCTTCATCCCGTAGAAGCTCAGCAGCGCCGGGAGCAGCGTGACCGCGGTGGCCATGGTCAGCGAGACGGCAAGGGCCGCGGAGACCGCGACACCGTAGAGGAAGGTGACCCCGAGCGCGTACATGCCCAGCAGCGCGATGCAGACGGTCATCCCCGCGAACAGGACGGCCCGCCCGGAGGTGTTGATGGCGGTGACGGCCGCCTCCTCCGGGGTCTTGCCCGCCCGCAGGCCGATACGGTGCCGGTTGACGATGAACAGCGCGTAGTCGATGCCCACGCCCAGGCCGATGAGGGTCGCCAGTGTCGGCCCGAACTGGGCGACGGACATCACGTGGGAGACCAGGCCGATGCCGGCCATCCCGACACCGAGCGCGATGACCGCGGCGACCAGGGGCAGCGTCATCGCCAGCAGGGTCCCGAAGGCGATGAACAGGATGATCGCGGCGGCCACCACCCCGAGCAGTTCGCTGGTGTTCTGCTGCGGCTGTTCGACGATGGCGACCGCGGTCCCGCTCATCTCGACCTGCAGCGCCCCGCTGTCGGCAGCGCGGGCGGTGTCGATGATCGCTTTGAGGTCGGAGCGGGGGATGTCGACGGCCTGGTCGTCCAGCGCGACCGTGGCGTAGGCGGTCCGGCCGTCCCGGGTGAACTGGCCGACGCCCGGCGGGTCGTACGGGCTGATCACGGCGACCACGTGTGGCAGGCGCGCGACCCGCTCGAGCATCGGGACGACGTCGGCTTCGAGCAGCGGGTTGTAGAGGGTGCCCGTGCGGGCGTGCAGCACGATGCTCGCGGTCTCGCCGGCGGCGGCGGGGAACTCCCGTTCGAGCAGGTCGATCGCCTGTTGGGACTCGGTTCCGGGAAGGGAGAAGTTGTTCTTGTAGTCCGTGCCGGCAGCATATGCGGCCGTCCCGAAGCCGAGCAGGGCTGCGAACCACAGCAACAGGACGATCCAGCGGTGACGGAAGCACCAACGCGCGAGCGATGCCACGGGTTTCCCCCCGGGTCTGGGCCGATGGACGGGTCAGGGTCAGCGCAGAACGCCGGTGTCCCCGGGCGTTCTGGGCGATCGGTCGGTCGGGGTAGTCTACCGATCGGTCAGTAGGAGGGGATATTGTCAGGATGGCTACAGGTTTCCGCTCCGGACCTCCCGCGGAGAGGGGTGCATGGCGACGATGCCCGGTCGCGCGCCGCGTTCTCACGCTGCGGACACACGTGACCGGATCCTTGCCGTCGCCGTACAGCTGTTCAACGAACGAGGTTACGCAGGGACATCAATCCGTGACATTGCACAGCGCCTTGGTATGACGAAGGCCGCTCTCTACTACCACTTCGCGTCCAAGGACATGATTCTGGACGCGGCGGTGCGGCCGTTCGTGGAGGCGTTCGGCCATGTGAGCGATCTCTCGCGCGTTGATCCACCGGTACCGGCTCGGTCGATCATCGAGGGACTGGTCGAGGCGATGGCCGGTCCGGGCGCGCTGCTGTCCGCCTTCGTCGACGATCCGTCAGTGATCTACCGGCGGATCGGCAAGGGTGACATCGCCTCGTACCGGGACGCCATCGTGACCGCCCTGGCCGGGCCGGAGCCCACTCCGTCACGTATCCTGCGGGCCCGCTGCGCGGTCGCCTGTGTGCAGGCAGGCATCTTCGGCGCCGCGCTGGAGCGGCGGACGCTGGCTGCCGCCGGCGCCGGGGCCACCGGCGCCTGCCTCGGGGAGACTTGCCCCGGGGAGGCCGGCGCCGGCCGGCCGCTCGTTCCGGAGGACGTCCGGCGCGAGGTCGTCGAAGCCGCTCTCGGCGCTCTCGGCGCTCTCGGCGCTCTCGGGCCCGCCGGGGACGCTCTCGAGCCTGCCGGGGACGCTCTCGAGCCCGCCGGGTAGGCCATCGACGCCGGCGGCGTCCGCCCGGGCTCGTCCTCGCCTGTCTCCTATCCGCTGCTGCCCTGTTGCTGCCTGGGCTGCCCGGGGACTCTTGCCGGGGCACCTCGAGCCGGGCTACCGGCGGTGCGAAGACAGATCAATATACTACTTTTAGTAATCTAGAAATATCTTTTAGTAGTGGACGTACTGTGGCCGGGTATCCTGCTGATGATGCTCCGATCACGTTACGTGCTTTCGGTGGTGGCCCTGGCGATCGCTGTCGGGGGCGCCGCCTGGCTGTGGGCGCCGTGGTCGCAGGCCGCTCCGGTCCGGTCGCCGCCGTCGGCGGGGGGCCCGGCCGTCGGCCCCGCGGTGACCGCCGCCGACACCGCCGC
>NZ_CAKKTL010000087.1:5045-20496 GCF_920664355.1 Protofrankia sp. CiP1_Cm_nod2 | reverse complement strand
GGGAAGGCGTCGGGGGTGCCCGGCGGCGGCCCACCGGCCGGCGGGGCCGGTGCCGGGTATCCCGCCGGTGGCGCCCAGTAGGGGGCCTGGGGCCCGGCGGCGGCCCGGCCGCCGTACGGAGGCTGGTACGCCCGCGGCTGCGGCTGCTGCGGCTGTTGCCCGGACCATCCCGGCTGTGGCTGTGGCTGTGGCTGTGGCTGTGGCTGTGGGCTCGCGGGCCACGGCCGCGGCGGCTGGGGACCGGATCCCGGCGTCCCGGGCTGCCCGGACGGCGTTTCCACGCCCCGGACGGTCGGCTCCGACCCGGACGCCTGGCCCAGCGCCGCGTGCCGCACCTCGTCGTCCAGCAGCACCTTGATCCCGCAGCGGGCGAGCCAGTTCGGGCCGAACGCGCCCGCGGCGGCCCGGGCGAGCTCGAGGGCGAATGCGGTGGCGCTGGTGAAGCGGGCGGCGGGCTCCTTGGCCAGCGTGCGCATGATGACCGCGTTGAGGGCGGCGGGCATGTTCTCGAGCGGGAGCGGGGTGACGTTGAGATGGTGGTTGACGAGCGCGCCCACGGACAGGGAACGGCCGAAAAGAGGACGTTGGGCGAGTAACTCGTAGAGCACTCCGCCGAGCGCGTAGAGATCGGTGGAGGCGTGCAGCCGTCCCCCGGTGATCTGCTCGGGGGCCATGTAGCGCGGTGTCCCGAGAATCCCGCTGGCGGTCGTCTCGGTGCCCTCGAAAATCTTCGCGACGCCGAAGTCGGTGACCTTCAGCAGCCCGTCGGAGGCGAACATCATGTTGTCGGGCTTGATGTCCCGGTGCAGGACGTTGTGGGCGTGCGCGGCCTGCAGCGCCGCCGCGGCCGCCAGGCCCAGCGCGCAGGTGGCCTCCGGCGGGATCGGGCCGGTCGCCAGCCGCTGGCGCAGGGTGCCGCCGGGGAGCAGTTCCATGACGAGCAGGCAGGTGCCCTGATGCTCGATGTAGTCGTGGATGCGCACGATGTGCGGATGGTCGAGTTCGGCCAGGACGCGCGCCTCGGCGAGGAAGCGGGTCCGCAGGTCCGCGTCGTTGGCCGTGTCGAGCAGCACCTTGATCGCGACGTTGCGGCCGATCAGCCGATGGCGGCCGCCGAGGACCAGCCCGTAGCCACCGCGGCCGAGTTCACTCTCGACCTGGTATCCGGGGAGAGCGGCCTCCACCAGGGAGCGATCAATCAACAAAGGTCAGTTCCGTCCGCCACCGTATGGACAGCTGTTCCCGCATCCGCGCCGGAGCCGCAGAACAACCGGAGCCGCAAAACAGTCGTGAGTGTACGACCGTCACCGTCCGCCGATCCCGTCGCGGGTCACAACCGGCGCTGACAGATGGGTGACACGAATCATAGCCAGCGACAGCCGGTCACGTTCATGATCTATCCGTATCCGCGGTGTCACATCTACTGGTGGACGGCCTGCGCCGGCTCCCGGCGGTACCGTGCCGCCGCGGCGGCCCGCCGGGTGACGCGCGCGGTGACCTGCTGGGCATGCGGTGACGTGGACCCGGCACGGGGGCATGCAGCATCGTGGGCATGTCGCAGCCGCGCCCGCAGCCGTCCAGCCGGGAGGTTCCCGAAGATCATGTCGTCCATCGAGCCGTCCCACGGTGCCGTCCAGCACGATTCCCTGATAACCGGCACGCCGGAATGGGCGGCGCTTGAGAAGCACCACGCGGAGCTCGCCGGTGTCCACCTGCGCGGCCTGTTCGACGACGACCCGCGCCGGGGCGAGACGTTCACCGCGGCGGCCGACGGCCTCCACCTCGACTTCTCCAAGAACAGGATCACCGCCCGGACGGTGGAGCTGCTGGTCGCCCTGGCCGAGCGGGCCCGGCTGCGGGACCAGATCGAGGCCATGTTCACCGGCCAGCGGATCAACACGACCGAGGGCCGGGCGGTGCTGCACGTCGCGCTGCGCGCCCCCGCGGACGCCGTCATCGAGGTGGACGGCGTGAACGTGGTGCCCGCGGTGCACGCCGTGCTCCAGCGGATGTCCGCGTTCGCCGACAAGGTCCGTTCCGGGGTCTGGCGGGGCGCCACCGGAAAGCACATCCGGACGGTCGTGAACATCGGGATCGGCGGGTCGGACCTCGGCCCGGCCATGGCGTACGACGCGCTGCTGGACTACTCCGACCGCTCGATCCGGTTCCGTTTCGTCTCCAACGTCGACGGCACCGACATCTGGGAGGCGACGCACGACCTCGACCCGGCCGAGACGCTGTTCGTCGTCTCGTCCAAGACGTTCACCACCCTGGAGACGCTCGCGAACGCCCGCACCGCCCGCGCCTGGGTGACCGACGCGCTCGGGCCGGACGCCGTCCCGTCCCACTTCGTGGCGGTGTCGACGAACACGGCGGAGGTGACCGCGTTCGGTATCGACAGCGACAACATGTTCGAGTTCTGGGACTGGGTCGGTGGGCGCTACTCGGTGGACTCCGCGATCGGCCTCTCCCTGATGCTGGCGATCGGGCCGGAGCATTTCCGTGACCTGCTCGCCGGGTTCCACGCGATGGACGTCCACTTCCGGACGGCTCCGTTCGAGCGGAACCTGCCGGTGCTGCTGGGGCTGCTCGGCCTGTGGTACCGGGACTTCTTCGGCGCGCAGACCCACGCCGTCCTGCCCTACAGCCACTATCTGGGACGGTTCCCGGCGTACCTGCAGCAGCTCGACATGGAGAGCAACGGCAAGTCCGTGGACCGCTCCGGCCGGCCGGTGTCCACGCCCACCGGCCCGGTGGTGTGGGGCACGCCCGGGACCAACGGCCAGCACGCCTACTTCCAGCTCCTCCACCAGGGCACCGCGCTGGTCCCGGCCGACTTCATCGGCTTCGTCCACCCGGACCACGACGTGCCGGCGAACCCGGACACCGGGACGGACCACCACGTCCTGCTGATGGCGAACTTCTTCGCCCAGACCGAGGCGCTCGCCTTCGGCCGCAGCGCCGAGCAGGTCGCCGCCGAAGGGGCCGACCCCGCCCTCGTCCCGCACCGGACGTTCCCGGGGAACCGGCCGACCAGCACGATTCTCGCGGACCGGCTGACGCCGTTCACCCTCGGTCAGCTCATCGCCCTCTACGAGCACAAGGTCTTCACCCAGGGGGCGCTCTGGGACATCAACAGTTTCGACCAGTGGGGCGTGGAGCTCGGCAAGCTGCTGGCACAGCGCATCATTCCGGAACTGTCAGCGGATACCACGGACAGTGACGACATTGCCGGGGCCGCCGGGGCCGCCGGGGCCGGGCGGCTGGACCACGACAGCTCCACCAACAACCTCATCCGCCGCTTCCGCGAGGCCCGGCGCGCATCGAGGTGACCCGGGTGGCGGCCCGCGCCGGCCCGGTGACCGTCAGGAGCCGGCCCGTGGGCCGCCCGGCGGCTCCCACCGGGCCCGCGCCCCGGGAGAGTCGGAATCTTTGGTCACGCTCGGTAGTATCGCTGTGTCGAGTGTGTGTATCTCGTGGCTCGGGGAAAGACCACGGCTGTTGACGATTCTCATCCGGTCTCGTCCGGAGGTGTGGCAACGGGTGACAGTGGTGGGAAGCCGGCGGTATCACCGGGGGGCAAAAGCATGCAGGTGCAGGCCGGTCGGCTGCGCATGTCGGTGACGCGGTCCGAGTGCGAAGTGATCATCGTACTCGACGGCGAGCTCGACACCCGCGGCCGGTTGCGATTCCGTCAGCAGATCCATGAGCTGCTCGGCCATGGCGGCACCGACGTGGTGGTGGACGTCGGTGGCCTGACCGCCATCGACATCGCCGGGATGGCCGCGCTCCTACGGGCCGACCTGCTGTTGCGCGGGGTCCACTCGACCGTGCGGATCCGGGGGGCGTCCCCGGCGTTCATGGCGCTGCTGCGTTCCACCGGCCTGACCGGCCGGCTGCAGGTCGAGCCCGGGCCGCGACGGTCAGCCACCGGTGCGGCGGCCCGGGCCACCGCCACCAGCTCCGCGCACTGACCGGCCGCGCGAGCCGGCGCGCTGGCGGTGGCCACGCGCCGGCCACGGGCCGGCCACGAGTACCGGTCAGGGCGCTGCGGGTGCCGGCCGGGTGTGCCCTCATCGGGCGCACCCGGCCAGCGCGCGGACACCCGCCCTTCTCCGTGCCGCGAGGTTTCCCTCTCCACGCGGCTGTCGCACTCCCCTGCCGACGGCCGCCTTCGGCGGATCCGTTACAGCCCCAGCAGGTTACGTACCCCGGCATGTGACGCGGACGCGCATGACAGCTGGCACGCGTGACGCTGCCAGCGGCCTCGGGTACCCGTCGGCGGCCCCGGACGGCGAGCTGGCCGGGGGCGGGGGCTGGTCAGGGGCGGACGGCGTGCCGGGAGACGATCAGCCGCAGGAGGCGGGCCGGGGGCGGGCCGGTCTCCTCGACCTCCTCGACGCAGGCGTCGTCCAGGTCCGGGACGGCTCGCAGCACCGGCTGGCGCACCCGTTCGATCATTTGTTCCACCCGCTGCATGGCCAGCATGCCGGCCATCAGGAGGAGCGGAAATCCCAGCACAACCGCCACCGATCCGGCCACCACGTCCCCCGGCCCCCATCGACAACACGGAAAGTTCCGATGTGATCCCTTTCCGTTATCTCGCTATCGGTCCTACCCGTGGTCGCGGGGCATTCACTTCCTGCCGCCGACTTCGTACCCAGAGGGTGAGTACCGCCGCGGACGCCGGACAGTGGTGGCTGGCGGCGGTATCATTACCGGGCCCAGCCGGGCGCCGATCGTAAAGCGGTGCCTGTCACCATGTCTGTTATGCCGAGGTCCGCCGTGACGCAGTCGGCCGGCTCGGGTGGCCCCCCGATGAGCGGGCACCGCCACAGGCCCTGGTCGGTCGGGCGGGCCGTGCCGAGCGACGCCGAGCTGTGGACGCGGACGCGGATGCTGGTCGAGCAGATCGAGGTCGCCCAGGCGGAGATCGTCCTGCACCGGGCGGCCTACGAGCGGGCCACCGAGGAGGAGACGGCGGACCGCCCGTGGCTGCGCAGCCCGGTGGAACGTCTCTCGATCGCCCGGATCGCCCGCGCGCTGGCCGCGGAGCTGGCCGCGGTGGGACGCTTCCGGGTGTGGGCCGAGGAGCTCCACTACTTGCAGGAAGAAGCCCGCGCCCGCGGGTGCGGGGCGGCCGGCTGACGGGATCGTGGGACCGGCTACGGCCGGGCCCGCGAGCGAGGGCATGCCGAGGGCCTTACACCGAGGGCTTCACGTGGCGGAGGGCCCCACATGGAGGGGCCCACGTTGAGGGCTTCACACTGAGGGCCCGGTACGGGGCCCTCACACGGAGGCTGCGAGGTCCTCCAGCAGCCGGCGGGCCCGCGTCGCCCCGGTGAGGTTGCCCTTCTTCTCGTAGCAGGCGACCGCGGCGTCGACCTTCGGCCGGACCAGGTCGCTCTGCCCGGTCCGGTGGAGCACCTCGGCGTAGGTCAGCCAGGCCTGCGCCTGCCCGTCCCAGTCGTCGGTCCGGCCGGCGAGGTCGCAGGCGGCCTCGGCGAACCGCACGGCCTCGACCTCCCGGTCCCGCCCCCGCATCGCGAGCAGTTTGGCGTGCACCCCGCACCAGCCCGCCTGGGCGGGCACCTGGTCGCCGGCGGCGGCGTCGCGGGAGCGCGACACGTAGGTGGCGGCCTCGTCCAGGCGCCCGAGCTTGACCAGGACGTCGGCGAGGGCCGCGGCACGGGTGGCCAGGTGCGCGCGCTCGCCCATCCGGGCCAGCCGGCGGCAGCTGCGCCGCAGCTCGTGCTCGGCCGTGTCGAGGTCGTCGGTGAGCAGGGCGATCCGGGCGACGACGAAGCCCCCGTACAGCGGGTCCCCGCGGGGGCTGCGCACGTCCCAGTCGATCGCCTCGGCCCGGATCAGGTGCTCCATGCCGGCGTCGACGTCCCCGGCCATCGTGTGCAGCAGCGCCAGCTGGGCGAGCAGGGAGCGGCGCAGGCCGCGGTCGTCGCCGACACCGGCCAGCGCCCGCTGCGCGCGCTCGATCGACTCGCCGACCGGCCGGGGAGCCAGGCTGAGCAGGTGGACGAGGTCGCGCCTGGTCGTCTGGACGTCGCGCAGCACCCCGGACTCCTCGGCGTGCCGGACGGCGGCCTGCATCGCCCGTTCCGCCAGGGCGTAGCAGCCGGCCGCCATGTAGGCGGCGGCCTGGCTGCGGCAGGCGAGCGCGGCGCCGACCTCGTCCCCGCTCTGCATGAAGATCGGTAACGCCCGGGTCGCCTCGCCGAGGGTCTCGGCGACCAGCCCCTCCGGGCTGGTGGCGAACATCAGCCGCAGGTGGGCGAGGCGGGCGTGGGCGCGCAGGCCGGCCTCGCCGATCCGGGTGGCCCGGTCGGTGGCCTGGCGCAGCATGCGTTCGGCGTCGCTGAAGCGGTCGAAGGAGTACAGCGCCCAGCCAAGGTCGATCTCGGCGCGTATCCGCAGCGGATCTGTCACTGGAAGTAGCTTGACCGCCCGTTTGAGGAGCCCGGCCGCTCCTGTCTCGTCGCCCTGGCGGACCCGGTCGGCGGCCTCGATCAGGCAGGTGGCGGCCTGCCGTCCCAGCTCCTCGGTCTCGGCGTCGCGCAGCCCGAGCGCGACCCGGTACCGGTAGGCCTGCTCCAGGTGATAGCCGACGAGCTCGTCGTGCTCGCCGGGCCGCCCGGCCATCCGGGTCTGCAGCCAGCTCGCGTACCCCTGGTGCAGGTCCGCCCGCTGCCGCTTCGACGTCGCCTGGTAGGCGCAGTCGCGCAGCAGGACGTGCAGGAACCGGAACGCCTCCACCCCGGGCAGGTCCGACCGGTCGGGATGGACCAGCTCCTTGCGGACCAGCGACAGGCAGTGCTCGGCGACCGCCGCCCGGTCCGCCGGGGCGGAGAGCTCCACCACCGCGTCCAGGTAGAAACGCTGCCCGACCACGGCGGCGCGCTCCAGGACCCGCCGCTCGTGGGCGTTGAGCCGGTCCAGCCGGGCGGCGAGCAGCGCGGAGATCGTCGGGGCGACCTGGACCGAGCCCAGGTTGCCGGTGGCGATCCAGCGGTCGCCCTCGCGGCGCAGCAGCCCGTCGTCGACGAGGGCCGCCAGCGTCTGCTCGACGAACAGCGGGTTGCCCGCGGCCGAGTCGGTGATGCGCGCGACCAGCGCCGGGTCGAGGTCGTTCGAGCCCATCAGGGTGCGGATCAGGCGCTGGCAGCGCTCCTCGCTCAGCGGCTGCAGCAGCATGGACGTGGCGTTGAGCTTGCCGCCGCCCCACGTCCGGCGTTCCTCGAGCAGTTCCGGCCGGGCCAGGCACAGCAGCAGGACCGGCGCTTCCCGGGACCAGTCGGCGACGTGTTCGATCAGGTCCAGCAGGGTCGGCTCGGCCCAGTGCACGTCGTCGAACCAGACGATCAGCGGACGTTTCTCGGCGAGCGCGGCGAGGAAGGTCCGTACCGCCCAGAAGCTCTCCTGCGCGCCGACCTCGGCGCCGCCGAGCCCGACCAGGGGTGCCAGCCCGTCCACCACGGCGGCGGCGTCCCCGGTGACGCCGCTGGTGACGTTACCGACCTCCTCCAGCAGCTCGCGCAGGCGGCGGCGGCCCTCGGGCGCGCTCTCGTCGGCGGACATCCCGGTCGCCTGCCGGACCATCTCCATCAGCGGCCAGTAGGTGATGCCCTCGCCGTAGGACAGGCAGCGCCCGGTGAGCACCGTCGCCCGCGGCGCCATCGCCTCACAGAACTCCCGGACCATCCGGGACTTCCCGATACCGGCCGGGCCGAGCAGGGTGAACAGGTGGCAGGTGCGTTCCTCGATCACCTGCTCGAGGGCGTCGTCGAGGCGGCGGCGCTCCCGGTCCCGGCCGATCACCGGGGCGGCGAAGCCCTCGGGCGCGAACCGCGCCCCCGGCCCGATCCCCGGGTGGGTCAGGTCGATCAGGCGGTGGGCCCGCAGCGGCGCCCGCTTGCCCTGGACGACCAGCGGCCCGACCGGTTCGGCGCGTACGTGCGGCCGGATCAGCCGCAGGGTGGCGTCCGCGATGAGGATCTCGTCGGGGGCGGCGGCCTCCTCCAGCCGGGACGCGACGTTGACGGCGTCCCCGGTGACACCGCCGCCCGTCCCGGGCCCGCCGACGGTGACCTCGCCGGTGTTGATGCCGATGCGGATGCGGAAGCGGAACCCCCAGTCACGCTCCAGGTCGGCGTTGAGCACGTCCATGCTGGCACGGATCTCGCAGGCCGCCCGGGCGGCCCGCAGCGCGTCGTCCTCGTGCAGGACGGGAATGCCGAAGACGGCGAACACGGCGTCCCCGATGAACTTCTCGACGCTGCCCCCGTGCGAGGAGATCACCTCGCGGGCGGCGCTGAAGAACCGCCACATGACCTGCTGCAGCGGCTCGGAGTCGAGCTGCTCACCGATGGCCGTGTAGCCGGTGACGTCGCAGAACAGGATCGTGACGGTCTTGCGGGCGCCGATCCCGAACGTGGGCTGGGGAGTACCGCAGGAGAAGCAGAAGCGTGCTTCGTCCTGATTGGCCTTTCCGCATGTCGGGCAGGCGACCATGTGCCGGATCGTAGGCCGGAGAACCGCCGTACGGGACAGGATGGCGATGTCAGTCGTTTCCGGTGATCGTGATCTGTCCCACAGTCGTGAGTGACGCGTCCCGACCCGGTCACTCCTGGTTCATGACAGTCGGAAAATCCCGGCCGGCGCCCGCCGGGCCGATCGTTCTTCCCGCGCGCCGCCGTGCCCCGCCGGCCGGCGCCCAGGCCGCGTCCGACGGATGTTCGACCGCGGGTGGCGCCCGGACGGCCACCCGCATCGACCAACATCCGTCTGACACGGCCTAAGCTGGACGGTGTGGCGGCTGGACATGCAGGACACGGGTGTCTAAGAGCCCATGCCGCAGCCCGTGCCCGAAGCGCAGCCCGTGCCCGAAGCGCAGCCCGTGCCGTCGCGGCGGTCGCGATGACGGCGCTCCTGCTGGCCGGCTGCGGGTCGGCCGGCAGCGACATCGAGATGTCCTCGCCGCGGGCCTCGGCCACGGGCCCCTCGGGCGGGCCGGGCGAACGTTCCGGGCCGCCGGCCGCGACCGGCGGGACGGGCGCCCCGGCCCCGGGCGCGCAGGACTCCCCGAAGGCGTCCGATCCCGCCGCGCCGGGCGGCCTCACCGATGCTCCGCCGGGTTCTGACTCGTCGCACTGGTCGCCCACGGTGTTCGTGGGTCAGCCATGCGTATCCGCGCGCGATGTCGCCCCGCGGCAGGCCATCAGCGGGCTGATCCTGTACTGCCAGCAGACGGACACGGGCCAGCCGCGCTGGGGGCTGGCCGGCCCGTCGCCGCCCGACCCGGCCGCTCCCGTGCCGAACGCCGAATGCACCGTCACCGACACCGGCCAGGTCGTCCAGGGGGCCAACGGACGTCCCGTGGTCTGCCTGCGCGATCCCGACGGCAACCTGCGCTGGGGCGACGTCTCCTAGGATCGCCGGCCGCCTCCCCGTCGCGGAAAGTGTCGCCAGCCATGGCATTCGCTGCGCAATGTCATGGTCCTGGCTCGCTCCGGCTTGTTGTTCCGGATTCCGCGCATCCGTACCAAGGATGGTTACCGGCGGGTAGCATGGGTATGAGTTACTGGCCAGTAGGAGTACGCCGGCCCCATCGGTGAGCACCGATGGCCGGCTCTTCCCCGGGAGACAGCCATGGGGCACTACAAGAGCAACCTCCGCGACATCGAGTTCAACCTGTTCGAGGTGCTGGATGTCGACAACACGCTCGGGCACGGCCCGTTCGCCGAGATGGACCGCGACACGGCCCACGAGGTACTCGCCGAACTCGACAGGCTGGCTACCGGCCCGATCGCCGAGTCGTTCACGGACGCGGACCGCAACCCCCCGGTCTTCGACGCCAGCACCGGCAGCGTCACCCTGCCGGAGTCGTTCAAGAAGTCCTACGCCCAGCTCATGGAAGGCCAGTGGTGGCGGCTGTTCGTGCCGCCGCACCTCGGGGGGATGGGCGCTCCGCCCTCGGTCGCCTGGGCCGCCTCGGAGCTCGTCCTCGGGGCCAACCCGGCGGTGTTCATGTACATGAGCGGGCCCACCTTCGCGGCGATCCTCGACCGGCTCGGCAATGCCGAGCAGAAGAACCTCGCCCGGCTCGCGATCGAGCGCCAGTGGGGCGCGACCATGGTCCTCACCGAGCCCGACGCCGGCTCGGACGTGGGAGCCGGGCGCGCCAGGGCGGTACCCCAGCCCGACGGCAGCTGGCACATCGAGGGCGTGAAGCGTTTCATCACCGGTGGTGACTGGGACGTACCGGAGAACATCTTCCACCTCACCCTGGCCCGACCGGTCGGCCACGGGCCGGGCACCAAGGGCCTGTCCCTGTTCCTGGTGCCGAAGTTCCTGGTGGACCCGAACACCGGCGAGCCCCGCGTGCGCAACGGCGTCTACGTCTCCAACGTCGAGAAGAAGATGGGGCTGAAGGTCTCCACCACCTGCGAACTGCGCTACGGCGAGCAGCAGCCCGCGGTCGGCTGGCTGGTCGGCGACGTCCACAACGGCATTGCCCAGATGTTCGAGGTCATCGAGTACGCCCGGATGATGGTGGGCACCAAGGCCATCGCGACGTTGTCCACCGGCTACCTCAACGCACTCGAGTTCGCCCGGACCCGGGTCCAGGGCGCCGACCTGACCCGGCTGATGGACAAGACCGCGCCGCGCGTCACGGTCATCCACCACCCGGACGTCCGGCGGATGCTGATGGTGCAGAAGGCGTACGCGGAAGGCATGCGGGCGCTTGTCCTGTACACCGCCACGATCCAGGACAGGATCGCCCTGGCGCAGGCGGCGGGCACCCGGGACGACCTCGCCGAACGGCTCAACGACCTGTTGCTGCCCATCGTCAAGGGCGTCGGCTCGGAACGGTCCTACGAGCTGCTCGCGACATCCCTCCAGGTCCTCGGCGGCTCCGGCTACCTGCAGGACTATCCGGTCGAGCAGTACATCCGGGACTCCAAGATCGACACCCTGTACGAGGGCACCACGTCCATCCAGGGGCAGGACTTCTTCTTCCGCAAGATCGTGCGGGACCGGAGCACGGCGCTGGGCACGCTGTTCGGCGAGATCCAGGCGTTCGCCAAGGGCGACGCCGGCGACGGCTCGCTGCGGCACGAACGGGAGGCCCTCGGCGTCGCGCTGGACAACGTCCAGTCGATGGTCGCCGCGCTGGTCGGCTTTCTCACCAGCGCGGCGGAGGATCCCCGCAACGTGTACAAGGTTGGCCTGAACACCACCCGGCTGTTGATGAGCGTCGGTGACCTCGTCATCGGCTGGCTGCTGCTGCGCCAGGCCGAGGCCGCGGAGAACGCGCTGGCGGCGCGGGGGACGGCGGGGACCCTGTCGGCGAAGGACCGGGCCTTCTACGCGGGCAAGGTGTCCGCGGCCCGCTGGTTCGCCGCGAACGTGCTGCCCGAGCTGTCCGCCCGGCTCGGCGTCCTGGCGGCCACCGACCTCGACCTGATGGACCTCCCCGAGGAGGCGTTCTGAGTGACTGGCAGCTGGTAGCCGGCTGACCGGTAGCCGGCTGGTAGACGGGTGGCGCGGGCAGGTGCCCCGTCCGCGCCACCGCGGGCCCGTGCCTGGCCCCGGGATGAGGTCGGCATCCCGAGGCCGGCCGCGTCCGTGCCTGTGCCTTTGTGCCATGGATCCGCGTCCGCGCGGATCGGTGCCCAGATCGTCGCCCGCGTCGAGCGGGATCTACGGGAAGTGTTCTCAGGATCTACAGGAAGTGTCCTAGGACGTGCGCAGCGGCGGGAAGGCCTGGTCCAGTTCGTTGCGCATGTCCCGCTTGAGCAGGTCGTCGGTCTCGGAGGCGCCCTGCCCCTCCAGGAGGAACCGCGCGACCCGCAGCGTCAGATCGACCCGTTCAGCGAGGTTGAGAGCACCGTTGAAACGTCCGCTGGAGCCTGCGGAGGTCAGGACCTTGGCGACGAACTCGTCCGCGGCCTGCAGTGCCTCCACGCGCGTCATGCGTTCCACCCCTTTGTGCCGGAAGCCGTACCGGAAGCCGTAAGCAAGGCGCAACCGTACCAGGCAAGCTTCTTCCTCCGTTGTCCACCCCATCCCACCCGCTTTGCTCTGGTTGGGATTCCTGCTCGCTCTGTTGTGTTCACGCCGGTGGATGGCTCTGGGGGCCCGGTCCGCTCGCCCGTTTGTGGCAAAAGGTATCATTTCGACTGCCTGGGGTCGCGGATCGCGGTCCTGGCGGGCTGCCCGTGCCGTCGTCGGTGGGTCAGTTCCAGGCGAGGGCCACGGCCGGGTCGGTGAGCATCCGGGCGGCGTCCGCGAGCACCCTGGAGCCGAGCTCGCCGTCGACGATCCGGTGGTCGAAGGTGAGGGCGAGCTGCGCCACTGTCCGGACAGCCAGCTCACCCCCGTACACCCAGGGCATCGGACGGATCGCTCCCAGCGCGAGGATCGCGGCTTCCGGCGGGTTGAGGAGGGGGGTTCCGATGTCGACGCCGAACACCCCGACGTTGGTGATTGTGATCGTCCCACCGCGCAGCGCCTCTGGTGTGCTCTTTCCGGCGCGGGCGGTGACGGTCAGCTCGTGCAGCGCGTGCGCGAGCTCGACGAGGCTCATCCGGTCCGCGTCCGCGATGTTCGGTACGACGAGCCCGCGCGGCGAGGCCACCGCGATCCCGAGGTTGACGTACTCGTGGACGGCGATCCGCGCGGGCTCGTCGCCGGCCGCGTCCTCCCAGCGGGAATTGACCATCGGATGGCGGCTGACGGCCGTCAGCAGTGCCTTGGCGACGAACAGCAGCGGGGTCACCCTGACGTCGGCGAACTCGGGCAGCGCGGCCAGCCGGTCGCGGGCCGCCATCGTCTCGGTGACGTCCACGCTGATGAACTCGGTGGCCTGCGGCGCGTTCGCCGCGCTGGTCACCATCGCCTGCGCGGCCGCCCGTCGGAGGCCCGTCACCGGGATGCGGCGGACCCGGTCCCGGCCGGCACCCGGGGCGGTGTCCGGGCTGGCGTCCCAGTGGGTGTCCCGGCCGGCGTCATGGCTGGCGTCCCGGCCGGCATCGTGGCCGTTCGTGAGTGTCCGGGCCGCCTCGACGTCGGCGCGGCTGATCGTTCCGTGCGGTCCGGTGCCGACGATCGTGCCCAGGTCGACACCGAGGTCGCGGGCGAGCTTGCGCACCGGTGGTTTCGCGAGCACGGCGACGGCCCGGGCCGGCCGCCGCGGCGCGTCGAGGCCGTCGGGCGGCCGTGGGCTGCCGCCCGCGTCCGCGCCCGTACCCGCCGGCCTTCCCCCGCCTGCCGGATCCGGCAGGCCTGTCCTGGTCGCCGGACCTGTCCCGATTGCCAGATTTATCCTGGTTGTCGGACCTGTCCTGGTTGCCGCGGCTGCCTCGTCCGCCCTGCCTGTCGGGTCCTGGCGTGAGCTCCGGCGCGCGGCCCGCCTGGACACCCCTGGCCCCCCGCGCGGGCCGTACCCGACCAGCACGGGCATCCGCTCGCCATCTCCCTCCCGCGAGCCGGACGCGGGACCGGACGGGTGACCGGACGCGGGATCCGAGCCGGGCGCGGCAGGTGTCTGACCACGCCGCCGCCGGCTCTCCGGAGCGGCCGGGCCGGCCGTGACGGGGATGGCGCCGCCCGCCCGGTGGGTGCCGTTGGTGCTGGATGCACTGCTTTCAGCGGCGGCATCCACGGTGCCGCTTCCGCTTCCGCCGGCGCTGGCGTCGGTGTCGACGGTCACCAGCGGCTGCCCCACCTCGACCGTGTCGCCCGGCTCGGCGTGCCGGACGGCCAGCACGCCCGCGAACGGGGAGGGCACCTCCACCAGCGCCTTGGCGGTCTCCACCTCGGCGATCGGCTGGTTGACGGTGACGTGCTCACCCACCTCCACCAGCCATCGGACGATCTCGGCGTCGGGCAGGCCCTCGCCCAGGTCGGGGAGCCGGAACTGCTCACGTGACACGGTGACCTCCAACTGGTGGCCGGGACGACCGATGACCGAGTGACGGCTGACGACCGGGACCCGGCCCTCCGGCATCACGCAGGCTGTCGAACGTTTCGCTGGTGTGGCCCGGTGGATGCCGGTCAGTAGTCGAACGACCGGTCCACGGCGTCGAGCACCCGGTCGACGTCCGGCAGGTAGTGCTCCTCCAGACGAGATGGCGGATACGGAGTGTCGTATCCCGTGACACGCAGCACTGGGGCTTCCAGCGAGTAGAACGCCTTCTCGGTGACCCGCGCGGCGATCTCCGCGGACAGCGACACGTTCGACGGCGCCTCGTGTACCACCACCAGCCGCCCGGTCCGCCGTACGGACGCGAACACGGGCGACAGGTCGAGCGGGGACAGCGTGCGCAGGTCGATCACCTCGAGCTCGCGTCCCTCCTCGGCCATGACGGCGGCCGCGTCCAGGCAGGTGCGCACCATCGGGCCGTAGGCAACCAGCGTCGCGTCCTCCCCGGTGCGCACGACCCGGCTGACGTGCAGCGGGGTGGCTGTCGACAGCGGCAGGCCGGTGGTCACCTCGGCCTTCTCCCAGTAGCGGCGCTTGGGCTCAAAAAAGATCACCGGGTCGTCCGCGGCGACGGCCTGGCGGATCATCGTGTGGGCGTCGACCGGGTTGGAGCACGCCACCACCTTCAGCCCGGCGGTGTGGCAGAAGTACGCTTCCGGTGACTCGCTGTGATGTTCGACAGCGCCGATGCCGCCGCCGAAGGGGATTCTGACCGTCACGGGCAGGTGGACCCGGCCCCGCGTCCGATAGTGCATCTTGGCCAGCTGGGTGACGATCTGGTCGAAGGCGGGGTAGACGAAGCCGTCGAACTGGATCTCGCACACCGGCCGGAAGCCGCGCATCGCCAGCCCGATGGCCGTCCCGATGATCGCGGATTCCGCGAGCGGGGTGTCGATCACCCGGTCCTCGCCGAAGTCGGCCAGCAGCCCGTCGGTGACGCGGAAGACCCCGCCGAGCCGGCCGACGTCCTCGCCCATCACGACGACCCTCGGGTCGTCCTCCATGGCCGCACGCAGCCCCGCGTTGAGAGCCTTGGCCAGGGTCAGCGTCGACGGCCCGGCCCCCATACCCCGCCGGAGCGACGCGGCCTCCAGGCCCCGCTGGGGTGACGCGGCCACAGCATCCTGCTGGCGCGATGTGGTCGCGGCGTCCCGCTGGCGCGACACGGTTGCGACGTCCTTCTGGCGCGGCATGGTCACAGCGCCTTCCGGACGCCGCGGGCCGCCGTCACGGCTACCGTCGACGCCGGCCGGACCACCGCCGCCCGGACCGTCGCGCCCGTCCGGACGGCCGCGGGTGGCCCACCCGGACGTTCGGCTCGCTGCGCCGTCCCGGCTGGTCGGGACGGCTCGTTCCGGTGCGCCTGCTCATTCCAGTAGGACGGTTCGCCCCGGTGGGACGGCTCGTTCCGGTAGGCCGGTTCGCCCTGCTCGGCCTCGGTGGAGCCGG
>NZ_CAKKTL010000087.1:0-4574 GCF_920664355.1 Protofrankia sp. CiP1_Cm_nod2 | reverse complement strand
TCGGTGAAGTCGGTCTCGGTGGAGCCGGTCTCGGTGAAGTCGGCGAACGTGGCCCGGGCGTCGACCAGTTCCTCGGTGTCGTGCGCGTACACGTGGTCGAACAGGCTCAGCGGAGCCGGGTCGGGCAGGTTCAGGCAGCGCTGCCGCATGGTGGCCGCGAGCGCGTCGGCCTCCCGGTCCAGGGCGCTGGCCGCGTCGTCGTCCAGCAGCCCGCGGCCACGAAGGTAGGCCGCCATCCGCTGGATGGGGTCGAGGGCGCCCCAGCGCGCGAGCTCCGACGCCTGGCGGTAGCGGGACGGGTCGTCCGCGGTGGTGTGTGCGCCCATCCGGTAGGTGACCGCCTCCACCAGGGCCGGCCGCCCCTGACGGGCCTGCCGCAGCGCCCAGCGCGTCACGGCCAGGGTCGCCAGCACGTCGTTGCCGTCCACCCGGATACCGGTGATGCCGAACCCGCGGGCCCTGAAATAGATCGGGACGCGGGTCTGCCGCCGCGTCGGCTCGGAGATCGCCCAGTGGTTGTTCTGGCAGAAGAAGACCACCGGCGCCTCGAACACGCCCGCCCAGTTGAACGCCTCGTTGACATCACCCTGACTGGACGCTCCGTCGCCGAAGTAGACCAGGGTCGCCGGCAGGCCGTCGCCGTCACCGGCGGTGCCGCCGCTCCCGGCGGTGCCGCCGGTGACGCCGGTGGTGGCGACGGGCCGGTGGGCCGTCCCGACCGGCCGGCGACCCAGACCCGTCCTGGTCTCCTTGGTGACCCCCATGGCGTAGCCGGTCGCGTGCAGGACCTGGGAACCCACCACGATCGCGTACGTCTGGAAGCCGTGTTCGTCCACGTCCCAGCCGCCGTGGGCCGTCCCGCGGAACAGGCCGAGGACGTCCAGCGGGTCGATGCCCCGGCACCAGGCCACCGCGTGCTCGCGGTAGGTCGGGAAGACCATGTCGTCGGCGCGCAGCGCCCGCGCCGAGCCGACCTGGGCCGCCTCCTGCCCGCGCAGGCTCGCCCACAGGCCGAGCTCACCCTGGCGTTGCAGGGCGGTCGACTCCTCGTCGAGCCTGCGCGCGATCACCATGTCGCGCAGGAGCCCGACCAGGTCGGCGTCGGTGAGGTCGGCGATGTACGGGTCGTAGGCGGCCAGGGGCAGCCGGTCCCCGTCCGGCGTCAGCAGCCGGATCGGCGCGGTGTTGTCACTACTGGCGTCCGTCGGGTTACGCGGGACGGGTGCGGCGACGGTGTCGAGGCGGTCCGCGTCGAGGCGGTCTGTGCCAGGAGTGGACTCTGTGTCAGCAGACTCTGTGTCAGGAGTGGACATGGCGTCCTCCGGTCGTCCTCGGCCGTTCCCGAGATCGTCGGTGGCGGCCTGCGCGATGGGTGTACCCGGTGGATCTCCGTTGGTGTCGGCATCCACGGGACGCGCCCGACGCGGCCGGCCACGCGGGTCGGCGGGACCGCCGCGCAGTAGACGATAGTCGCCCGGACACGGCGAGCAAGCTCGGACGCCCGGCCTGACCTCGACGAATCCGGCCCGGCCCGGCCCGGCCCCGGACCCGTCCCGGTCCAGCCCGGTCCCGACAGGTCCGGCCTGGCCTGCGCCGGGCCCGGTTCGTCCGGCTCGGCGCTTGCGGAGGGTGCGGCGCTTGCGGAGGGCGCGGCGGGCCATCCCGACGGTGCGGGCTGCCATGGGGCCGGTTCACCCGGCGCGGGCCTGAACGGATCCCGGCCGGTCGGTGGGTGCCTGCCGCGCGGGCGACGTCCCGTCGCGGTTGAGCCGAGCCGAGCCGGCAGGTGGTCGCTGCCGGCGACGCTCCCGGAACAGCCGACGCTCCCGGAACACCGGGGGCGGAGCCTGGTGCCGCGGCCGGGCCGCCCGACGGGCGGTCGCCGCCCCGGCCCGGATAGCGTGGTGCGGTGACAGTTGCGCAGACGCCCATCACCACCGGTGAGCCGGAGCCCGGCGTACCCGCCACCGCGGCCCGCCCCGCCGACCCGTCCGCGTCGGTGACGCTCGGTAAGGTAGGGATCTGGAGCGGCCAGTTCGACTACTCGCCGGCGTCCGTGGTGCGCGACGCCGTCGCCGAACTCGACGAGCTGGGCTATCCCGCGGTCTGGACCGGCGAGGTCAGGGGCCGGGAGGTGCTGGTCACCGCGGGGCTGATGCTCGCGGCGGCCCCCCGGCTGACCGTCGCCACCGGCATCGCGCAGATCCTCGCCCGGCACCCGCAGACGATGACGGCCGGGCAGCTGACGCTGGCCGAGGCGTTCCCCGGCCGGTTCCTGCTCGGCGTCGGCGTGTCGCACGCGTCCCTAATGGAGATCCGCGGGGTGCCGTACACCAAACCGCTGACGCAGATGCGCGCCTACCTCGACGAGATGGACGCGTCCGCCCGGGAGCAGTACCGGGCGGTTCCGCCGGCGTCGTCACCGCGGGTACTCGCCGCGCTCGGGCCGAAGATGCTGGAGCTGGCGCGCGCCCGGGCGGACGGCGCCCACACGTTCTTCGTGCCGCCGGAACACACCGCGAGCGCCCGGACGATCCTCGGGCCGGGCAAGCTGCTCATCCCGGAGCAGGCGTTCGTCCTGGACACCAACCCGGAGACCGCGCGGGAGCTGGCCCGGCGGCACACCGGCTCCTACCTGCGGCTGCCGAACTACACGAACAACCTGCGCCGGTTCGGCTTCACCGACAGCGATTTCGCGGACGCGGGTTCGGACCGGCTCGTCGACACGATCGTGCCCTGGGGCGACCCGGACGTCCTGCTCGGCCGGATCAAGGAGCATCTGGACGCCGGCGCCGACCACGTGTGCGTCCAGGTGCTCGACCCGGACCGCCGCGGCCTGCCCCGCCGGCAGTGGCGCGAACTCGCCCCGGCGCTGCTCGACCCGCTCGGCGAAAGCCGCCCAGGCCAGAGCGCCGGTCGCTAGAACGCCGGTCAAGTAGCGCGGATCCCATCCACGACCACCCGCGCAGGCCATGATCCAGGCTATTTTGTCGTTGTGTACGCTTTTTGGCCGCAAAAGCGTACACAACGACAAAATAGCGCCGATCTTCTCCGGTAGCTGGCGCCCATCGAAGCGGGCCACCGTTCGGGGGGATACGTATGGTTATCCGACTGGCGCTCTAGAACGAGCAAGAGCAACCGGCAGCAGGCCCACGTGAGCCGACGGGTGGTGGGGCGGCTGGCCCAGCGGTACCTCGCCGCGCCTCCTGGATCAGACGACGGACAGTGACGAACGCTGCCGCCAGGTACAGGTAGAAATCGACTGCCCTGCCGTTCTTCTCGGTGCGGCGGCGTAGCTTGCCGTAGCCGTTCATCCAGAAGTGGGTGCGCTCCCCGGCCCAGCGCCGACCGAACTGGACCGGGCTGCGTTCCCCCTTCGGGACGATCTCACCGGCCAGGCGGTGGGCGGCGAGCACGTCGCGAGACGGTTGGCCATGGTAGCCGGAGTCCAGGTGGACGGTGGCGGCGTCGGGCAGGCGATGGAAGTCGCGATCGCGGGCGCCAAGCAGATCTTCGGCGTCGGGCAAGGCCCGCGACCGGGTGAAAGCCGTCGTGGAACGCACCGTCCCGTTCGGCCTGGCCTGCCAGACGCTGACCGCTGTCTGGTACACCGTCGCCGGCCACCACTCCGACGGACGCCACCGACCACCACGCGCGCCCCCTGGTGCACCACCAAGACCCGCCTCTCCACCGCTGAAATGGCCGCAAGCTTCGCTGCGTCCTGATCGCCACCAGATATCAGCCCACTCGACCCGAACCACCGACCCCGGCGGAACTCCACACCCTCCGACTGGTCTGGGGCACCGACACCGCATAACCGCGAAAGTCAAGTTTCATGTCAGTACTTCCCGTGCAAAGTGATCTGGATGGTCCCGGGTCCACCGTTACCCGATATCGGCCTCAGCTTGAGGCCCTGCACGATCGTATCCAGGTCGACGGTCTCTTCGTCGCGTACACGACGCGGTTCCTGATCGAGGCCCGCAAGCCCGGTTGAGACTACATCTATGAGCGGCACGCGGCGTCAGTCCGGGTTTCCAGGAATCTTGGTGACGTGTTTCTTACAGAGACGCCGGCTCCGCCGCCTGCACGCGGTAGCATATCCAATGATCATCATAGGTGATGGCCCAGGTGTGATGCCACGGAGGTGGGCCATGCATCGATCGTTCGGTCCGGGGAAAATGGTCGCGTCGGCCCTCTTGCTGGTTCTGGTCCTCGTCGGCTGCGATCTGGAGGGCAAATACCACCCGCCGCTTCTCCCGATCGAGTTCACGCTGTCCGGCGACGGGAGCATCACCGTAAATGCTTCACGGCAGATCGTAACTCCATTGGGAACTTTCTCTGTCGAGGCGTCCGAGTCGAAAAAAATTCAAGCTCCGGCGAACGGCACCCTGCTCGTTGTCCGACAGACGGTCCTCGGCAAGGCAAGGGACAGCTTGTACAACATCCATGTTGCGGATAAGCTCCGCTTCCTGCTGGACGGTAAGTCCGACATGGCGACCGAACGGAACATCGTGACCCTGAACCTGGGAGGCGATGTTCACGGTATCCGGATCCAGAATGTTCAACAGGTGAAG